>JBBRCW010000105.1:0-18737 GCA_038204535.1 Chitinophagales bacterium
AAAATTACTACCATAGAAGGATTGTCTAAAAACAACGACCACCCGTTACAGGTAGCGTGGCACGAAGTAAGTGTTCCGCAATGTGGCTATTGCCATTCGGGGCAGTTAATGTCGGCGGCGGTGCTGCTGCGCGAAAAGCCAAACCCTACCGACCAGGACATTGACGATGCTATGGCGGGGAATATTTGCCGTTGCGGCACTTACCAGCGCATTCGCCAGGCCATACATGTAGCAGCCGCAAAGCAACAAAAAAGTGGCACCAAAGCATAACACCAGGCAAGGCGTTGAAAGCAGACATTCATTTCAATGTTACTATTGAAAACCGACAACTTCAATTATCGTAAGAGAGAAATGCGAACGCACAACAAGTGTATCCTATTCAGTAAGTTTTAACTGTTAAAGCAATCTGCCTAATTGTCTCAGACTTTGCAGGTTGTGAACAGGAGCAAAAACATCTATAAAGGGCATAGCTGCCTTCATGCCGGCCACATCCGGCCGATAAACAGAATGCCCAGCCAGGGGATTCAACCAGATAACTTTTTTTGATTTCTTATGAATGTACGCCATGCTTTGTTTAAGCGCATCGATATTACCGGTGTCCCAGCCATCGCTTAGAATGATCACAATCGTTTTTGAATCAACCATTTTTTTCGCATATTCTTTTACAAAGGCAATCAGCGAGTCGCCGATTTTTGTGCCGCCTGCCCATCCGCTTTTTTCTGCACCAAGCATATGCAGCGCTTTTCTAAAATCCTTGTGTTGTAATTCGGTCGTTATTCGTGTAAGTGAAGTACTAAATACAAACGTATCCATGCGATTGTACACCTGCTGAAAAGCGTACATGAATTGCAGCAAAAAAACGGAATACAGCTCCATTGACTGGCTAACATCGCAAAGCATCACCAGCTTTACCCGGTTTCTTTTTGGTTTTCGATGAATAATATTGAGCAATTCGCCGCCCCATCGCATGTTCTTCCGGAGGGTTTGCCGAAGATCGGGCAGAGAGACTTTATGGGATGGCTGATATCGCCTTCTTGTTTTGGCCGCAAGCCTTTTCGACAATGCTTTGATAGCTCGCAGCAGTTCGTCCGTTTGATCTTCAGGCACCGCTGAAAAATCTCTCTGCGAAAGATTTTCCTGTATGCTGTAGGTTGCGGTTTCCTCTATATCGTTGCTGCGGTTACCATGTAACCAGGTTTTCAGCGACTTAAATGAAGCCGCTTTTTGAGGCGGTTTTTTAGGGCTTGTTTCATCTTTTTGCTTTGCGTTTACGGCATTCTCCAGTTCTTTCCAATATTGATGAAACAAATTATCAAATTCATCTAACTGCGTTTTACTTCGGCATAATATGGATTTTAGCGCCAGCAGAAATATTTCATAACTGCTAAAATCGATATACTGTAATGCCTGAAGTGCTGCGGCTTCTTCATCCGCTGCTGCATTAAAACCTTTGGAGCGAAGAAAAATACAAAACCGGATAATATTTTTTGATAGAGAGGTCTGTCTTGTAATCATAGCTGATCAAGCTTTGAATGAACACCCGTCTTTTCAAGAAGTCCGCTGAGCGACAATTGAACCTCCCTTGTGTCGCTCCAGTCTTTTAAAATTAGACCGAGCGTTTGCTCAACGATATTTTTATCCAGGTGCTCAATGTGTAAGGCGGATAAAGCCATTGCCCAGTCGATTGTCTCGGCGATACCGGGCTTTTTTTCGATATTCATTTGGCGCAATTGCTGCATGAACAAGGTGATTTGCTCGGCAAGTTTTGCATCGATGCCCGGCACTTTATTTTTAACGATCATCCATTCTTTTTCAAAATCAGGATAGTCGATGTACATGTACATACAACGCCGTCTTAAAGCCTCGCTTAGTTCGCGGGTGCGGTTTCCGGTTAGTATTACATGGGGGATATGTGTTGCTTTAATGGTGCCCAATTCTGGTATGGTGATCTGCCAATCGCTCAACACTTCCAGCAAAAAACTTTCAAACTCTTCGTCAGACCTGTCAATCTCATCAATAAGCAGTACGGGTTTTTTATGGTGTGATATGGCCTGCAGCAATGGCCGTTTCATCAGGAATGCATCGCTGAAAATGGTCTTTTCTTTTTCTTCAATTGTTTGGGCGTTATGCTCCACCATTTTAAGATGAAGCAATTGCCGCTGGTAGTTCCATTCATACAACGCATGGGTGGCGTCAAGGCCCTCGTAACACTGCAGGCGAATTAAATCGGTCTGTAACGCATTGGCCATTACTTTGGCGATTTCTGTTTTGCCCACACCTGCCGGGCCTTCAACCAAAAGGGGTTTGTTTAGTTGAAGCGAAAGAAAGACCGACATGGCAACAGCATCGCCGGTAATATATCCCTGCTCCGCCAGCATTCTTTTGATATCGTTCAGTTGGATCATTATTCAATCAAATTTATTGGCCCGGCGAGGCGAGGTTTGTGCAGTTTTCTGCTGATTTTTTTTACCACATAGGAGCATAGGGTACATAGAAAGACACACATAGATCTATGTGAATTCCTTTTGAACCACTAAGACACTAAGTACACAAAGCAACACAAAGAATGAGTGACCTCTTTTTGATTCAATGTGTACACCTATGTTTTCTACTGTGCCTATGTGGTGAAATTCTTTGGAACCACTAAGGCACAAAGCGCACTAAGTAACACAAAGGCTGATGAGCCCCTTGTTATCCTATGTGTATGCCTATGTTATCTACTGTGCCTATGTGGTGAGCGTTTTAGTACCACTCTGACCATGTGGCAAACTCTTTTTACGCAACGGCCAGTAAAGCTTTTTTCATATACACCAGGGCCATATGCTTCCGATATGCTTCTGAGGCAAAATGGTCGCCCGAAATCCTGACATCTTGTAAAGCTGCATTTACAGCTTCTGCTATAGTGGCATCGTTAATTGCCTTGCCTGATAGGGCTTTTTCAGCACTGCTGTCGCGGAACCCATTGTCTGATACACCCGTAAAAGCTATGTTGGTTTTACCATCTGCAAAGCGCATGACCGCGCAACCTACAATGGCAAACCTGGAGGCGGGCTGTACAAATTTCTGGTAAGATGTTTTTGTATCCGCTGCGGGAACAGGAATACGTATGGCAGTGATGATTTCATTTTCCTGTAAGGCGGTGGAAAACAACCCCGTAAAAAAGTCAGTTGCGTTTATTCTGCGTTTTCCCTCGCTGCCCTGCACCTCAATGGCGGCATCCGCGGCAAGTACAAGGGCAGGCCAGTCGGCCCCGGGATCAGCATGTGCAAGGCTTCCGCCAATAGTGCCATGATTACGAACCTGTAAATCCCCGATCATGCCGGCACCCCGGGCAAAAAAGGGAAGTTTGGAATTTATAAGTTTATCGGCGGCAATATCGGCATGGGTGCAGCCGGCACCAATTACAATCTCACTATCTTCTTCTTTAATGCCTTTTAATGCAGCCAGGCCGGTTATATCAACCAGTTTATCGGGTTGGCTTAAACGAAATTTAATTGCCGGTATCAGGCTATGGCCACCGGCTAATATTTTTCCTCCCCCCGAAAGCGCGGCAACCGCTTCGTCAATCGTTCCGGCTTTTTCATAATCGAATGCAGCAGGTATCATATTGTACTAATTTGAAAATGAGATAATTTTAATTTGAAAGTCAATCTTTATTCTGTGTCCCATTCTTCTTTAGGAGTTTGGGGATTGCATAGCGGTCCATACACGCTCCGACGTAAGCGGCATACGAATGTCTTTCACCTTATGCCCTCCGCTCCACAATGCATCAATTACCGCGTTTACAACAGCCGGAGTTGAGCCGATGGTACCTGCCTCACCCGCACCCTTTACCCCCAGCGGGTTATGCGGACAAGGCGTAACCTGGGTGGCTGTTTCTATCATAGGAAAATCGTCGGCCCGCGGCATACAGTAATCCATATACGAACCATTGGTCAACTGGCCATTATCGTCGTACTCAGCCCCTTCAAATAACGCCTGTCCTACGCCCTGTACAATTCCTCCATGTATCTGTCCCTCAACAATCATAGGGTTGATGATATTACCCACATCATCTACAGCAACAAATCTTTTTAAAACTACTTTACCAGTTTCCTTATTTACCTCCACCACGGCAATATGGCATCCGAAGGGATAGGTGAAGTTGGCCGGATCGTAAAAACTGCTAAAGTCAAGTCCGGGCTCCAGGTCTTTTGGATACACATGCGGTACATACGCGGTAAGTGCAACATCGCCGAAGCTGACGGATTTATCTGTTCCTTTCACCGTAAACTTGCCGTCTGCAAATTCCATATCGTCGGCGCTGGCTTCCAATTTATGCGCAGCTATTTTTTTGCCCTTTTCTATTATTTTGTCAATACTTTTCACAATAGCGCTTCCCCCTACGGCAAGGCTTCGCGAACCATAGGTGCCCATACCAAAGGCCACACTTTCGGTATCTCCATGCGAAATTTCTACATCCTCCATAGCAATGCCCAGTTTGTCGGCCACCACTTGCGCAAAGGTTGTTTCGTGACCCTGGCCGTGAGAATGAGAACCGGTATAGACACTCACTTTACCAGTGGGCTGTACACGTACCTGTCCCACCTCAAACAAACCCGCTCTTGCACCCAACGCGCCTACAACCGCCGATGGGGCAATACCACATGCCTCTATATAGGTGGATATTCCAACACCCAGCAGGTTGCCATTTTTGGCGGCTTCTTTCTGTTCGTTCCGGAAGTTTTCATATCCCAGCATTTCGAGGCCCGTTTTAAGAACGCCTTCATAATTACCACTGTCGTATTGTAAAGCCACCTGAGTTTGGTAGCCGGGCTGTTTGACCCCATCAAAAGGAGGAATAAAATTTTTGAAACGCAGCTCAGCCGGGTCCATATTCATTTCATGCGCGGCTAAATCAACCAATCTTTCCAGCAAATAGGTAGCCTCCGGTCTTCCCGCGCCGCGGTAAGCATCCACCGCTGTGGTGTTGGTAAATACGCCTGTAACATCAACATTAATTTTGGGTGTTTTGTACAACCCCTGCAGTAAGGTTCCATGAAGATAGGTGGGTACACAACTGGCGAATGTTGACAGGTAAGCGCCCAGGTTCGCAAAGGTCTTTACGCGCAGCGCTGTAATATTTCCCTCATCATCAAAACCCATGTCAGCCTTGGTAACATGATCGCGGCCATGTGCATCCAATAAAAAACTTTCACTTCTTTCTGAAGTCCACTTTACCGGCCTCCCAATTTTTTTTGTTGCCCAGGTAAGCAATGCCTCTTCGGTATAGTGAAATATTTTGCTGCCGAATCCGCCGCCTACATCAGGGCCTACCACTCTTACTTTATGTTCGGGAATGCCCAGTACAAAGGCACACATCAGCAACCGGATAAGGTGCGGGTTTTGGGTGCTGGTGTATAAAACATACCGGTCGTATGCCGAATCGTACGAACTATTGTACGAACGCGGTTCAATAGCATTGGGAACCAAACGCTGGTTTACAAATTCAAGCGTTGTTACATGCGCTGAGTTGTTTATTGCTTCGTCCACCTCGGCTATTGGGTTACCCAATGTCCAGTCAAAACAGGTATTGCCGGGTACATCGTCGTGTACCAGTGGCGCGCCGTTTTGCACGGCTTTCGATGCATCCACCACGCAAGGCAATTCTTCATATTCTACATTGATCGCCTGCACGGCATCGGCTGCTTCTTCTTTAGATTCGGCAATCACTAAAGCAACAGCATCGCCCGTATGCCTTGCCTTATCGGCCACCAGCAACGGATGCTTGGGCTCTTTCATTATGTCGCCGTTCTTAAAATTTACCTGCCAGCCGCAAGGCACGCCATTTACATCGGCAACATCTGCCCCGGTAAAAATAGCTATAACGCCAGGCATAGCCTTGGCTGCCCTTGTATCAATGCTAATGATCTTTGCATGCCCGTAAGGGCTACGTACAAACGAAGCGTAAGTTTGGTGTGGCAGAATAATGTCGTCGGTATAATTACCTCTGCCGGTAGTAAATCTTTTGTCTTCAACCCGTTTAACGGATTTTCCGATCAGGCCGTTTGTTGTGCTCATACAATCACCTCCTCTTTTATTTTATTGGCAGCATACTGCACTGATTTAATAATGTTTTGATAGCCGGTACAACGGCAGAAATTTCCCTCCAGCGCATAGCGAATTTCTCCTTCGCTGGGTTCAGGGTTCCTTTGAAGCAGGTCGGCTGCGGTCATGATCATACCCGGTGTGCAAAATCCACATTGCAATCCATGGCACTCGTTAAAGGCCTGCTGCAGGGGATGCAATTCGCCATTGCGGGCCATGCCTTCAATGGTAGCAATTTCGCACCCGTTTGCCTGCACGGCAAGTATAGTGCAGCTCTTTGTCGCCTTACCATTAAGATGTATGGCGCAGGCGCCGCAACTGCTCGTATCGCAGCCAACATGTGTTCCCGTTAGCCGCAGCACATCGCGCAGGTAATATACGAGCAACAATCGTGGTTCAACTTCATGGCTGTATTCTGCACCATTCACTTTAACTCGAATTTTTACGCTCATTGAATTTTTTTTTAAGGATTATGAAAGTTTGTTTATGGAAGGATGGCTGCCAGGTAAGGCCCGGCATCGTTAAGCGGTCTCTAGTTCTTTATCTAAATTGGCGAAGAATTGTTTGGTGAGCGTGTTAGAAACGCCTCCCATCACTCGCTGTCCCATGCCTGCCAACAGTCCGGAGAGTTTAACATCCCCCTTAAAAGATATTTCGGTTTTTTCATCATCTGCAGGCAACAGGTTTATTTTAATTGCGCCACTGGCATTGCCGATCTTACTGTTTTGCGACAATTTCAGCATAAAGCTTTCCATTTCTTTTATGTCCTCCATTTGAAGGTTGCCGGAAAAAAAACTGTTTACAGGTCCCAGTTTTATTTCAACAATTGATTTATATGTATTATCACCCGTTTTCTCCAGTCGGCTAATGCCCGGGACAATTTTTGCCAGTATATCTGTATCCATAAGCATCCTCCAGATTTTTGAAGAAGCCGCATTTGCTGTATGCCTGCCGGTAAGTTCCATTTAAAATATTTTATGGCGTAAGGAGAAAAAGCCTTTGTGTGTGCCGCAATCGTTTCACTATCATCAAGATGGTAAAGTAAAAAATTATTGCGTATTAATATAATTTATTCCCCGGCAATATTTAAAAAGTCAAAAATTACAGAGATGCCATCGTTAATACCTGGTAATTACACATGGCTTCGACTACGCTCAGCCACCGCCCTACAGTCCAGAGACCTTTAAGTGTTCAGCTTCGACTACGCTCAGCCACCGTCCTACAGTCCAGAGACCGTTAAGTGTTCAGCTTCGACTACGCTCGGCCACCGTCCTACAGTCCAGAGACCGTTAAGTGTTCAGCTTCGACTACGCTCAGCCACCGCCATACAGTCCATAGACTGTTAAGAGGGCAGTGGCACCAGAACATTCATTGATTGTTCAGGGTTCAATTTCATATATAATTCCTTCTTCGGTTATCGCCATAAATTTTAATTAGGGGGATGGAGAAGCAGTTACAATGGAAAATGAAACAGCCTGCATCATCTTTTTAATGCAGGCTGTTTTCAAAAAACACCACGTTGTTAATTCTGCCTGTTGGCGGTTATTTCAAATATTTATTAAAAAAATCGGTGGTTCTTTGCCAGGCCAGTTCTGCCGCGGCCTTATCGTATCGCGGGGTGGTATCGTTGTGAAAGCCATGGTTAACATTCGGGTAGATGTAGCCGGTATAGGTTTTTCCATTTGACTTTAAGGCTGCTTCGTAAGCGGGCCACGCTTCTGTGATGCGGGTATCAAGTTGAGCGTATTGCAACAGCAGCGGAGCCTGTATTTGGGGCACATCTTCGGCCGAAGGCTGGCTTCCATAAAACGGAACGGCTGCCGATAGGGTGGGGATGCGCACTGCCATCATGTTGGCAATCCATCCGCCAAAGCAAAAACCCACAACACCTACTTTACCATTACAATCCTTATGATTTTTAAGATAGTCATAAGCGGCAATAAAATCTTCCAGCATTTCATTCCGGTCGCGTTTGCTTTGCATTTCCCGGCCTTTGTCATCCGTGCCGGGGTAACCGCCCAGGGGAGTTAACGCATCGGGCGAAATGGAAATAAAACCGGCTAGGGCGGCCCGGCGTCCCACGTCTTCGATGTATGGATTTAATCCGCGGTTTTCGTGCACCACAACCACGCCGCCCAGTTTGCCTTTTGCATCGGCAGGCATGCACAGCAGGCCTTTAATATCACCGCCTCCTTTGGGCGATTTGTAATGTATATATTCAGATTTGATGCGCGGATCATCGGCGGCAATCTGCAATGTGCCCTTATAATCAGGCATCAGAAAACTCATTAACGATGTTACCGTCAGACCGCCTACGGCATAGATCGAAAGCTTTTGCATAAAATCGCGGCGCGAAAGCCGGCTGTGTGCATAGTCGTCGTAAAGATCAAACACTTCCTGTTTAATGTCTTCCTTTTTAATATTACTCATTTTTTTTTTGAATGTTTTAGCTGGTCATTAATGGAGCGAAGAGTCAATACCTTTTGAAATTCGATTTCTTTTTAAAGGCCGGCTGTTAACTTACGAAAAAACATTCAGAATATGTTTCAAATAACCAGCTAACTCAACTGAAAGTCGGTGAAATAACCTGGCAATTACCAGGAGGCATTGGTAAAGCAGTCATTCCGGAATGATCAGATACTTTCTGAACCATGGTTATATGACAACCAGCAAATGCCGAAATACAGCATGATGACATCAGTTGTTTCCAACGCTTAGAGGTTCATTCCTGCCAGAGCAGCTTTGTGGCTTACTCTCTATGCCCGTCCGGCCTCAATCCGTTTAGAAGGGTACTTTATCTGCATGAGTTATTCACACAATCCGCTGTTAACCGGTTTCAAAAATCCATTGTTATATATACTGACCACATCAGCCGGTAATCCAACAGTCACCGTACCCTTGTCGGATTCCAATTGTATCAGTTCAACCAATTTTTTGGGGATATTCTTACCATCCCCAAAATAAAAGCGGTTCTCATTTATATATTTTACCGCATTGGATGCATGCCCCAAAAACCGAAGTGAACCGGTATCATGAAAATCATAATCAGTGTAGTTTACTATCCATTTATTATTGCCGTCTGACTGAATAGAAAAACGCATTTCCTTTATTTTCTTCTCTCCGTGGCTGAACGAAACAGCCATGACACTTAAAAATGCGCCATTGTTTTTTTTAATGAGGGTTTGAATACTGGAGGGCGAAAATTTTCGAAGGATCGATTTGATCTCCTTTTTGGTATATTCCTGAAACCGTTGCATTGCGCTGTCAAAATTGCCCGCCTGCACGATAGCCTTCTCCATAATATTTAGAAAATTAAAGCTATTGTCAGCATAACGGACATGGCCCGCCATGGCATAAATAATATTGCTTGTACAATGAATCTTACACATGCCGATTTTATTGACCGTATAACCTTTCTCAGTTAGGGCAGCGGTACGGCTGTCTGCACCTATCCAAACAGTATCGTTGCTTACAAGTGTAATAATGAGTGAACCGGTTTGCCATCCGCCGTTTTGGGCACGTAATTCATAATGAAGGAAAAGAAAAGCAATACTCACCACCAGGCATTTGAGAGATAAGTCCATCAGCGGGTTTTTAATGGCAATAGTATTCAGCCACACAATAATAATTAATAAACCCGGCTCTTATTCAGATCGTTTATAGTGGCTATTCAAAATGAAGAATTTTATGAGATTCTGTCTAAAAATAAAAAACGGTATGATCAGTTTACCAGATTGTACACTAAGAGCGCTTTAAGATGTTTTATAAAAAAGGAGCTTTGTAATAAACCTGAAGCAGATCATAATTGATCGACGATCATTAATAACTTATAGAAATGATGATACATATTTTGTAAGATAACCGGGTCGGTAACGCCTTTTTCAATGGTCAGTTCCAATTCTTTTTCGTGGTTGCGTATGGTTATGCCAAAGGAGTAATCAGCATCCAGTGTTTTAAAGAAATTTCTTTCGTCGGCATCACTAAAAATCTTTTTTACTTTTTCTTCATCATTGGTTTTAACGATTACCTTTTTATCAAATTCTTCATAACCCAACTCAACATCCTGCATACCAAAAAACTTTCCAATTTCATCTAAGAAACCTTCTTTATGAATGGCAAAACGAAAATCATTCGGCACCGTCAGCAGTGTTCTGAAGCTGGTGATCTCATATCCGCCTTCGAAACCGCCTCCTAAATCAATATCAATATTTAATTCAATTTGCCTGTCTTGCTGTTCAATAATCACATTGTACTCAAAAACATCCTGGAGGGTTAGGTCTTTTTGAATATGTGACCAGATCTCTGTTTCATTCGTTCCGGTAATTGTTTTTATATCGTTCATTGAAGGAAATTTTTGTTTTTTACAAAATAGTTGGATGCCGGGGGGTGTTTAAAAATACGAACACTAATCGTTAATTGCTAATCTCAAAACAGACAGGTAGGTTAATCCCCTGGGTTACAAATGATTGAAGCTATTTAAAAAATTGGCAATAAGACGATCCGTATAGGTATTTTTTTTGTAAAAAAATAATGCCACCATTTGGATGGCAATTACCTTTTTTCGTTTCACAAACTTACAGCGTTTCTTTCAGCCATTTAAAAAACTCCCCCTGCCAAACAAGCGCATTCTGTGGCTTGAGCACCCAATGGTTTTCATCGGGAAAATAAACCAGTTTACTTTTCAATCCACGTAGCTGGGCCGCCTGGAAAGCTTCCAGTCCCTGGCCGAGTGGTACCCGGTAATCCTTGCCTCCCTGTACAATCATAATCGGGGTATTCCATTTATCCACATAAGTAATGGGCGAAAATTCGTTATAGGCTTTTTGTACGTTTTTATTGTTCTTTTCCCAGTAGGGCCCGCCTTTTTCCCAGTTTTCAAAAAACAATTCATCGGTGGTGCCATACATGCTGGTCATGTTAAAAATTCCATCGTGGGCTATAAAAGTCTTAAAACGATTATCATGATTACCAGCCAGCCAAAAAGCGGAATAACCGCCAAAACTGGCGCCAATACATCCCAATCTGTCTTTATCTACATAACGCTCTTTGCTTACATCGTCAATAGCACTCAGGTAGTCATTCATCACCTGTCCGCCCCAGTCTTTACTTATCTGTTCGTTCCATTGGCGCCCATGGCCATACATGCCCCGGCGATTAGGAGCGACCACAATATACCCTCCGGCTGCCATCAGCGAAAAATTCCACCTGAAACTATAGCTCTGTGTTAAAGGGCTTTGCGGGCCACCCTGGCAATACAACAGGGCAGGGTATTTTTTTGCCGGGTCAAAGCCGGGCGGATAAATTACATAAACCAGCATTTGTTTGCCATCGGTAGTTTTTACCATTCTACTTTCAACTTTGCTGGCGGCAACCGTTTTATAAGCCTCATCGTTAACATGGGTGATGGGTTTCATATCGCCCGTTTGCAAGTTGACCGAGTATAATTCTGCGGCATGCCCCATATCGGTGCGGCTTAAAATAAACTGGTTGCCCACCTGGCCAACCAGCCCATTTATATCAAACAAACCATTCGTTATTTGTTTTACCTGTGGTTTCGCCTGGCGGCTGGCGGAGTAGTTTACTTCAAATAATTGAAGGGTTCCGTCAATAGCAGCTTCAAAGTATATTTTTTCGCCATCGCTGCTCCATTTAAACGCGTTAACCGATCCATCCCAATCTTTGGTCAAATTAATGGACTGCCCGCCACTTTCTACTATAATGTCTTGCTTATCGGCTTCATACCCATCCCTTTCCATACTTAACCAGGCCAGTACTCCTTTACCTGAAAAAGCCGGATTTAAATCGTAACCCATCATACCAGCGGTAAGATTGGTGGTCGTTCCGGTTTCTACGTTATAACTAAAAATATCGGTATTGGTACTGGTTGCATAAGCGGTGCCTGACTGAGGTTTCGTAACATAAATGACCTGCCTGCCATCCGGGCTCCATATAAAATCCTCGTCGCCGCCAAATGGTTGTTGCGGACAATCATAAGGCTGCCCGCTCATGATGTCCTTTCCCTTGCCCGGCTTACCATTTACCAGTGGATGGATAAATACATGGCTGTTTTTTCCATCTTCCCACTCGTCCCAATGGCGGTAATTGAGCTGGTCGTATATCTGAACGTTCGATTTGGTGAGTTCAGGATAAAAGTCTTTGCCAGAAACCTTTTTCATTTTTACTTCAGCAGCTTTCAGCACATATTTTCCATTGGGCGAAATTTTATCGCCCTTAATATAATCCTCCGGTTTTGTAACTTCAATGGCAGCGCCGCCCATAACCGGTATTGCGTAAGTTTTTTTTATAATCTTATTTTCCTTGATATCCGGGGTGCCAACCGTATAAATCACTTTAGATTGATCGTCAGAAATGCCTATGGCCGAAACCCGGCCTAATTTCCACATGGTCTGGGGTGTAAGCGGCATTTGTGCTTGGGCTGATAGCATAGAAAGTATTGTAAAAAAGATGATAAATATTATTTTCATTACGTAATTATTTTGCTGTCTGGCAAGATAATCAAAAGCAATGGTTCAGGAATTGAAGGAAAATGTTGCCGGGCAAGGCTGGGAATAAACAAACCCGTAAAATCAGAGACGGAAGATGGTTATCATCGCGCCAATAGAAAAAAACAAATTTTTCTTCTTACAATTTTAAGGAGGCAACGATAATTAAAGAAGCCTAAATCTCTTTTATCGGTCAAATAAGAAAGTTGCTGGTACAATTATGGGGCAAATAATATGGCCCCAATTACATCCTAACGTCTGGACACATTTAATTATGAAGAATAATGGAACACGGATAACACGGATAATACTGATTTTGCCCGATCCATTTTAATTTCATGCGAATAAATATTCAGCAAATGGCACCGTTTAATCGGGTTGTATCGGATTTATACTGCTTCGCAGTTGGTAAAATCCATTTTATCTTTCCAATCCATGTCATCTGTGTTCCTTTTATACTTATGTCCACACGATAGCATTACATCAGGATCAAAAATTGAATGAATTGACTAATGAGCTAATTATTCCATCTGGGCGCTGGTGTCTTTTGACCCTGTAAAAACCGAACCGAATTTCATACCCGAATAAATGCTGCGATTGTAGCGGTTTCCTATAATGATGACTGTTGCTGTGTCGGCTACAAATCGGGTGAATGAAGTATTATTTCCATGCCACCAGCCATTATGATAAACCACTTTCTCGTTGGGTAACATCATTAGCCGCCAACCCATGCCATAATTATGTTTACCGGGGCGTTCGTTGCTGTAGGGGGTAGTGGCTTCCTCGTAGCTAGCCTTCGATACGATACTGCCGTTATACATAGCCTCGTCCCATTTGAGCATATCGCGTGGCGTACTATAAACATTCTTATCTCCATAAATACAATCCATTGTTTCTATTGCAACGGGCCGGTTATTAAAAAGATAGCTGGGCTTGTAAGATGCGGTATCCTTTATCGAAAAAATGAAAGTGTTATTCATTTGTAATGGGGTAAATATGGTATTGCTCATGTACTCAGGAAAAGGCTGCCCGGTAGCTTTTTCTACAATTAATGCCAGCATAGCATAATTGGTATTGCAGTAATGAAAACCCCTGTCGGGATAACCATATGGTGTTGGCACATTTTTAATCATGTAATCAAGCATATTCTGGTTAGTCGCCATTCTTTTTCTAAACGCAGTATCCTTTGTTAAAAAGTATGGATAATTGGGCAGGCCGCTTCTGTGCGTAAGTAATAGCCTTACTGTAATATTATGATATGGAAAAGCTGGAAAAAAATGCTGTATTGAATCGTCCAGGCTTAATTTCTTTTCTTCGGCCAGGCGTAGCACTGCCATACCGGTAAAGGTTTTTGAAATAGAAGCAATGTGAAAAGGTGTATTGGGGGTGATCGTGTCTTTTGTATTAAAGTCAGCATAGCCCCTGTAATCTTCTAAAAGCACCTGTCCGTTTTTAGCTATAATAATACCGCCGTTAAATGAATGCCGTACTAATAGAGAGTCGTACATTTTATTGATCCTTGCCTGGTAAGCCAACTTTTCCTTGTCAGAAAGTTTTCTAAATTCCGATTCCGGCAACGATTTTTCTGCGTCTTTTATTTTATGAGGGGCAGTATGATTGCACGAAAGAAAAGCAGAAAATACCAGTAATAGAAAAATCGTATATCTCAAAATTCACCAGGTTTTTATATAGCGCCAAATGTAGTTGAAACCATTAAATGACCAGGAAATCGATGGTTATATTTAAGGTTGATTTGGCTGGTTCTGAATAAGTTTACTGTTATGCAAAAAGAGGGCCGGGGTTATGCACAACTTGTAAATGAGCAATTATGCGGGAAATGAAAAATTAAGGATTGACAACGTGTACACAATCCATCCAAAAACGGCCCAGCAGCCCAATCTTGTGATACCATTCGTCGAGCGTATTTGGTTTGCTCACAAAGCAGTTGGCCCCTAGTTGGTAGGCCTTTTCAATATCTTTATTTGATTTGGATGTGCTAAAGATAACCACCGGAATTTTATTTAGCTTATCATCGGCCTTTATTTCTATCAAAGCCTCAAATCCACCTTTCCGGGGCATATTTAAATCCAGCAATATTAAATGGGGAAGACCAGCAAAAATATTGCTGGCTAGTTTATTTTTTAAATTATCTATTAAATATTGACCGTCAATTACATCTTCAAAATTAGCAGCCAGTTTATTCTCTGCAAAGCAATCTTTGGTTAGTTGTATATCATCACTATCATCATCGGCAATCATTATCCTAAAACTGTTCGATCCCCTCGTGTTTCTCATTTTCTATTGATTAACCACTTTATGTGTTTTTGCAAATGTAACTACAATGCGCCCGAAACGTAAAAATATTAATTCATAGTTTATTATAATAAAAAATAAATATAATGCTTAATAACTTACTAATCTAGCACATACAAATAATATACTGATATTAAATCAAACTGACATGCTTTTTATTAACAAATTTGAAAATTATAATTATACCGTATTTTCGCGCAACAAAATTTTTTTAATGGATAGTAAGATCACCAGTTACCCAAAAAATAAGATAAACATACTTTTTCTTGAAAACATTAGCGATAAGGCAGTTGAACGATTTACGCAGGACGGATACGAAAATGTAAAAAAACTGTCCGGCGCCCTTAGTGAAGAAGAATTGATAAAAGTAATTGGCAATGTGCATTTGTTGGGTATCAGGTCTAAAACCAAAATAACAGCTAAAGTTCTTGAACATGCCCATAAGCTGCAGGCGATTGGCTGCTTTTGCATTGGAGTTAACCAGGTAAATCTAAAAGAAGCCACAAAAAAAGGAGTTGCAGTATTTAATGCACCCTACAGCAATACGCGAAGTGTAGCCGAATTGGTAATAGGCGCCGCCATCATGTTAATCAGGCGGATACCAGACAAAAACGTGGCAGCCCATAAAGGCATCTGGCTAAAAGACTCAAAAGGAAGCCATGAACTGAGAGGAAAAACTTTGGGCATAATCGGTTATGGAAATATTGGAAGCCAGCTAAGTGTATTGGCCGAAGCCCTGGGTATGAAGGTGAATTTTTTTGATGTTGAAACGAAAATGCCTCTTGGTAACGCGGTCGATAAAAAAACCATCAAAGACCTGGTTAGCCAATCTGATGTAATATCTCTTCATGTTCCTGAAACGGCCAGTACTAAAAACCTGATCAATAAGAACTTAATAAAGAATTTTAAAAAGGGAAGTATTCTGATAAATTACGCCAGGGGCGAAGTGGTTGATTTAAACGCATTGAGTAAGGCTATCACCGACGGCCAGATTATAGGGGCGGCAATTGACGTATTTCCGGTAGAGCCTGAAAAAAGCGGGGATATTTTTGATACGCCTTTAAAAAACCTCCCCAACGTATTATTGACCCCGCACATTGGCGGCAGTACAGAAGAAGCGCAGGTAAATATTGGCGAAGATGTAAGTAACAAGTTATTCCAGTTTTTAGAAAAGGGGATCACCAACGGGTCGCACACTGTTCCCACGCTTAATTTACCGCCACAGGAAGGCGCACATCGCATACTGCACATACACAATAACGTACCGGGCGTATTAAGCGCAATTAATACTGAACTGTCAAAATATAACATCAATATAGTTGCGCAATATTTAAAAACAAACGACGAGATCGGTTACGTTGTGCTTGATGTTGATAAAAAATTATCGGGTAAAGCGTTACAGCTATTAAAGGATGTAAAGGAAACCATTAAGGTTAGATTATTATATTAATAAGCGTTTATGAAAAGATTGGCGATTTTATGGGTTCTTATTTTGCCGTTTCAATTGCTGGCTGCAGTTAGTAATATTAATGGTGTTGTAATAGACGGTGTTTCGAAAAAACCTATCGCGGGCGCTTTTGTGTTTATTAACCAGTCTCAGCAATATGCGCTTTCTGACGGTGCAGGGCAATTTTCGATCAATGACAGTACTGCCCCCGAAATTGAATTGGTTGTTTCAAAAAAAGGTTTTGAAACCCTGGTTTACCGGTTAACCACCAACAAGCCACCAGCAACAATCAAATTCGAAATGCTTGCGAGCGTGTTTCCGAAGGTGTCAGCCGGAGATTCTCTTCGAAAAAAATATGAGGAAATTTTTTTACAGCGTTTTATAGGGATGAGCATAAATACCAGGGAAACTATTATAGGCAATAAAGAAGCATTGCATTATTCGTTTAATGATACCACGGGAATGTTAATGGTGACATCAGATGAAATGTTGCAAATAATAAATGATGGGCTGGGATATTTGATTTACTATGATTTGTCTGACTTTTTGTATTCTGTGTCATCAGGCGCAACATCTTTTAATGGATATTGCTTTTTCAAAAATTTATCTACCCGAAATGAAGCCGTTAAAATAAAGTGGAACGAAAGGAGGCAGTTGGCTTATGCTGGTTCACTGCTTCATTTTAACCGTTCAATCATAAACAATTCGCTACGGCAAAACGGCTTCAAACTGCACAAAATAAACCGGATATCCGAAAACGATAAAGGGTATAAAGCAGCTTTAAAGGCTTCAAATATACTTCGCAACGGTTCTGAAATGGTCGGCGGAAAAAATGTTGAATTTATTGAAGTAGTTGATACTGACACGATCCCTCTAAATAAGGTGGTTTCGCGGAACGATAACGGCGAAGTTTTTTTAAATTCATCCGAATCCATAATTGTTGATTATGAAAAACAAACACGCACCATATTGGGTTTGTTAATAAATGAAGAACCGCTGCCGGTTAGCACCTTTTCCTTAATGAATTTTGGCGATCAAAAGGTAAGGATCTGCAAAAGCGGATTGTATTTTGCTAAATCCGACTTATTTGTGCAAGGCTTTATGAAAGAAAAAATGGCTGACCTGTTGCCGGCAGATTATCAAAAAAAATAATGACGGGTAGTTTTTAATCAGACAGTTCTTTCAGAAGATCGATCATCATGGTTATTTCGGCTGTATCAACAGAATCGGTCTCCAGGTCTTCCTTCATTTCTTTATTAAAGTATTGACTTTTTGATTCAGCTTTTATGTAGGCTGCTGAATGAATTTCGGTTACACCAGTCGCCTTAATGATTGTTTTGATCGTATTACCGCGAACACCGCTGCCAGGCATAATAATTATGCGATCGTTTGCCAGCCTCACCAATTCTTCAATAAGGGGTAATGCATCAATAGCTAAAGACTTTTGTCCGCTGGTGAGAATACGCTGGCAACCGCATTCAATAATATCTTCCAGAGCCTTTAAGGGGTCCTTTGCGCGGTCAAATGCCCGGTGAAAAGTCACATCCATAGGATAAGCCAACTCAGCAAAACGCTTGGTTGTTTCTTTATTAATTGTACCGTCCTGGTTTAAAAAACCTAAAACGATACCGGCGATGCCCAAATGTTTACATAAGACAACATCGCGTTGCATTACGGCAATTTCCTCATTACTGTAATAAAAATCACCCCCCCTTGCCCTTATCATAGCAAAAAATGGAATAGCTAATTTTTCGTTTAGCATTTTTAGCGTTCCGTACGATGGGGTGGTTCCTCCAACGGCCACATTATCGCAAATTTCAATACGATCGGCACCGGCTTTGGCTGCATCCATTGCCGACCCAGCATTAAAACAGGCTATTTCAAGTAGTAATTTCAAATCTTTATGTGTTTATATAGCAGTTTAGAAGTAACTCTTGCTGTCAATCATAAAATTATGATCATCACTATAACAAACGGCATAACTGAAACCCTTTTGTAAACAATAACCGCCATATTCTCCCTTTTTGTTTATGGCAATAAAACCAACCTGCACCTCCTTCGCCTTAAGGATGTCTCTTTTAACAATGCGTTCTACTGCTTTTTTACAAGCCATTGATGGCGAATTTCCTTGGCGCATTAATTCAACTACCAAGTGGGTACCGCAAATTTTAATTACCTCTTCGCCAACACCGGTTGCAGTTGCCGCGCCCACCTCGTTATCTACAAATAACCCCGCGCCAATAATTGGGGAGTCGCCAACCCGGCCACGCATCTTAAATCCCATTCCGCTGGTGGTACAGCTTCCGCTCAAATTTCCGTTTGCATCCAGCGCAATCATTCCAATAGTATCGTGGTTGATTTTTCCATCGGGCAGTATTTTTGGTGCT
>JBBRCW010000106.1:0-18730 GCA_038204535.1 Chitinophagales bacterium
AGTTTTTGGCCATCTTTCAGATCTGCAGCTTTAAAAGTTCCGGGCACTACATGATAAGTTAGTATGGAAGTTAAATCACCTTTCTTCTCTGGAGTCAACAAAGATTCTACAGTGCCTTTGGGTAATTTATCAAATGCTTCGTTAGTAGGCGCAAATACTGTAAAAGGTCCTGCACCGCTTAAGGTTTCGGCTAAGCCGGCTGCTTTAACAGCGGCTACCAAGGTAGTATGATCGCTTGAGCCAGCCGCATTTTCAACAATGTTTTTCGATGCCACCATATTTGCTCCACCTACCATTACTCCTTCTTCCATTTTTGGTTCTTCGGGGGTAGCCATAGCCATTGTGTCGTTGCTCTCAGTAGTGGTTGCACTTTCGCCGCAAGCCATAAATGCCATTGCCGAAAATGAGGCGGCAACAAGCAGGGTCAGATGTTTTTTTTGCATGATTTTCTTTTTAGATTATGTTTTAATTTTTTAATCAGGTATTCAAACGCTTTATTGGTTAGAAAGGTTCAGAAGTTTTAAAACAATCAGGATCTGTTGAAGAATATACCTGGGTTATTGCAAAAAGAATGAGCAAAGTCTATAAAAAAAGCCCGGCAGAAAACTGCCCGGCTATATTTTTAAATAAATATGTTGTTACCGCTATTTAAATAAATCCTTAACACCAGGCGGCAAGCCCATCCTTTATTACAAAGCTCCGTTTTTTAATTGCTGTACTGCGTAATCAACAGCCCTTGCTGTAAATGCCATATAAGTTAACGAAGGATTTTGCGTAGATGTGGAGGTCATACAAGCGCCATCTGTAACAAATACATTTTTGCATGCATGCAGCTGGTGCCATTTATTAAGCATAGAAGTTTTAGGGTCGTTCCCCATACGCACACCGCCCATTTCATGAATATCAAGTCCAGGTGCTTGTTTTGAATCGTGTGTTTTAATATCAGTGAATCCGGCACTGGTAAACATGGTGGTCATTTCGGCAAAAAAGTCCTGGATCATTTTTTCATCATTATCATCGTAGTCGATATTGATCTTTAACAGCGGTATGCCCCATTCATCTTTTTTAACCGGGTCTAACGAAACAGAATTGCTTTCTTTGGGGATGGTTTCGCCCATCATTCCGGCGCCAACATACCATGGACCAGGTGTTGGGTCGGCTAAAAGATTTTCTTTTAAAGAGTCTCCTGCACCATCCATTTTTTGATTGGAACTGCGGTTTGCAGAAAAGGTCATTGCATAACCTCTTAAAAAATCAGTTTCCTGCCGGTGTACGTTTCTAAACCGGGGAATGTAGGCGCTGGTAGGACGCCGGCCATCCGTTGTTGAATCTAACAAGCCATCGTATTTTGCACTAACCCTTGCACGGTAATTATGAAATGCAACAAACTTACCCAGTACCCCGCTGTCGTTGCCTAATCCGTTGGGGAACCGGGCAGAGGTGGAATTGAGCAATATCAGGTTGGTGTTATATGCAGCGGCGTTTACAAATATAACCGGAGCATAAAATTCCAGGGTTTCTTTTGTTTGTGCGTCAACAACCCGTACTCCAGTCGCCTTTCCTTTTTGGTCGTCGTAAATAATTGAATGAACCACCGAAAAGGGCCTCAGGGTCATGTTGCCGGTTTTTTGCGCCCAGGGTATGGTGGTTGAGTTGGAGTTATAATATCCGCCAAAGGGACAACCACGCTGGCAAAGATTTCTTTTTTGGCATTGGCCGCGGCCCTGTTGTAAATGTAGTTCGGTTGGTTTGGTAAGATGGGCGCAACGGGCATATATAACATGACGGTCGTTATATTGTTTGGCAACCTTTTCTTTAAAATAGTTTTCTACACAATTCAGATCGTCGGCCGGCAAAAATTCTCCATCGGGTAAAGTGTCCAGGCCATCTTTATTGCCGCTAATGCCCGCAAACTTTTCTACATGAGAATACCAGTCTGCTAAGTCGTTGTAACGAATGGGCCAGTCAACCGCAAAGCCATCGCGGGCAGGCCCTTCAAAGTCAAAGTTGCTCCAGCGCTGCGTTTGCCGGGCCCACATGATCGATTTGCCCCCTACCTGGTAACCTCTTATCCAGTCAAAAGGTTTTTCCTGAACATAAGGATGTTCGTTGTCTTTTACAAAAAAGTGCATAGCATCTTCTTTAAAAGCATAACACTTACTTATCACCGGGTTGTCCTTTTGAATAGCATAGGGTATTTTTCCCCTGTGCTTAAATTCCCAGGGGTTCATATTGGTGGTGGGATAATCTTTCAAATGAACCACATCGCGGCCCCTTTCTAATACCAGTGTTTTCAACCCTTTTTCACAAAATTCTTTGGCCGCCCATCCTCCGCTTATACCTGAACCAATTACAATGGCATCAAAATTTTTATTTTCATTGTTGTTACCCATAACTTTCTGTATTATGCTTTTGCTGTTTTAACCGGCACACAGCCATGGTACCTGCCAGGCGCCATTTCGTACACATGCACCTTGGTGAGATAATATTGCGAACCCGTAAATGCCTGCAATGTCAATGACCTGGCTGAATTGTAAAAAAATACCGCTTCGCTCTGCTTATCTTTCTTATTTCCGTCAAGTACTGACAGCCATTCGGTACGCTGGGCAGGTGACAGATCGGCAAAAGATTTATCATATTTTTTCCTGGCTTCTTCATCAAACTTTACCATACCCTCCATAAATTTTTCCTGTTCTTCGGGACTATAACAATCATCTACCATCATTAATGCAAACTCATAGGCACCCACCTCTTTGGCACCGGGAGTATCGGTTGTTGGAATAAGCGTTTCTGAAAAAGCAGCCATTAATTTTTCCTGTCCGCCAGTTAGCGAGATGTTCTTAAGACTTATTGAACTTTTATTGTTCTGCTGAAGGCAAGAGGGGATAAGGGCTGCGCCAGCAGTAAATACCAGGCAATTTTTTAAAGCCGTGCGTCGGTTCATTTTATGAGAGAAAATTTGGTGATTGGGTGATTGGGTGATTGGGTGATTTTGTGATTTTGTGATTTAGTGATTGGATGATTGGGTGATATGGTGATTTAGGGATTGGGTGATTTAGGGATTGGGTGATATGGTGATTGGGTGATATGGTGATTGGGTGATATGGTGATTTTGGGATTTTGTGATATGGAGATTTAGTGATTGGGTGATTTAGTGATTTTGTGATTTAGTGATTTGGGAATATTGAGATATTATTCCCCTTTCACTATTCATTGATACAGTAACCCGAATTGTTGCAGAACACCATGTATTTCATAAAACGTTTTCGAGGGGATGCTGAAATAAATTCAGCATGACGGCATCCCTTTCACTATTCGTTATTCACTCTTCACAACTCACAACTCACAACTCACTACTCATTATTCACTATTCGTTATTCACTATTCACTGCTCCCTGTTTCATTAAATAATCAAAATCCTGCTGAAGGCTTTCAAATGCAGTATGGGTATATTCTTCCTGTTCTACAAAAAAATATTTCATACCCGATTTTTTAGCCAGGCCCAGCATTCCTGGAATATCCAATTGTCCTTTGCCAAATTCGGTACTTTGTTTTTTGGCCATATCCATATCTTTTAAATGCCAGAGAGGAAACCTGCCTGCATAACGTTCGAAATACGATTTGGGATCGTTGCCTGTTACCACTACCCAGCCCAGGTCCAGCTCCATGATTACCAGTTTTGGATCGGTTTCATCCAACAGTACATCATACAATACTTTGCCGTTCTCTTTTTCAAATTCATAATCATGGTTATGATAGCCAAACTGAAGGCCGGCCTTTTTGCATTGTTCGGCGGCTTTATTAAACTGATCGGCGACCTTTTGATAGTTGGCAACGGTTTGCCCGTTTGAGGGCATTGAAGAGCAGATAAGATATTGCTGGCCTGCCTCAGCGGCTGCATCAATCGATTTTTGCCAATCTTTATCAATACCTACATGGCCGCTGCGTAACGTAAGGCCCAGGTCTTTTGTGATTTGCTTAACTTCCTTTGGGCTTAATCCGTAGTAATTGCCCTTTTGGCTGCGGGCCGATTCTATTTCTTTATAGCCTATTTGCGCCAGTTTCTTTAGCGTGCCGGCTGCGTCTTCAAGCATTTCTTTGCGAACGCTATATAACTGCACGCCTACATTTTTCACTTTCTTTTTGCATGCCATTAATAAGGACGGAGCCAACAGGCTGCCTGCTGCAAATGTTCCGGTTAATTTTAAAAAGCGTCTTCTGTTTTGGTGATGGATCATTTTGGATACCGGATAATTAGTTGTGAATAATGGATGAAATCTATTCTGTTAAACAGTAAGCTTAGAAAGGTAATCGTAATTTATTTTCATACTGTCTAAAGAAGGCATGGTAAAGGACTCCTGTTCTACAATAAAATGTTTCATGCCTTTTTCATTAGCGACTTTTAGAATCTCGGCATAATTTATAGAACCATTTCCGACCTCCGTATTTTTCGCCTTATCTTGTTTGTCCATATCTTTTACATGACCCAAAGGAAAACGGCCGGGATATTTGTTGAAATATGCTACCGGATCGTGTTCGCCTCTTACTACCCAATACATATCCATTTCAAATTTAACCAGATCATTATCTGTGCTGTCGAGCATATGGTCGTACAGCATAACATCGCCTGTTTTCTTAAACTCAAAATCGTGGTTGTGATAGGCAAATTGCAGTCCTGCTTTTTTGCAAGCTTCACCTGATTTATTAAACAGGTCTGTTATACCCTTCAGGTCGCCGCGTAAGCTTTCATCCAGCCAGCTACAGGTAAGATATTCCTGGCCGGTTTCGGCTGCTTTATCAACCAACTCATTAAAATTGGTCATTAATGTAGATTGGTGCCAGCTTTCGGCTTTTCCTGATTTGGTACCGGAGCCTACGTGGCTGCTGATCAATTTTAGGCCATTGTCATCCAGCATCTTTTTAAATTCTTTTGAATCAAGGCCATAGTAATGTCCTTTAGTTCCGGGAAAAGACTCTATTTCGGTATAGCCAAAACCCGCCAGTTGTTTCAAGGTGCCTTGAAGGTCATTCTCCAAAACATCTTTAACACTCCATAACTGTACGCCGATGGGGCCCAGGTTACCTGTAGCTGCAGTCGATGCCATCTTAGTGGAATCGGCATCTGCGCCTGATTTATCGCTGGAATTTACGCAGGAGGGAAGGAGTAAACTACCTACTGCAAACAAACCGGTTTGTCTTAAAAACAGTCTTCTGTCAGTCATATGCAAGCATTTAAAATTTTGAATGACCAAGATACTGCCTTTCGCCTTATTTTTACGATGATCGGCAACTTAAAATGACGCCGCAGTATATTACAATAAAAATCGGATAAATAAGTATTGCCTCCCTCGAATGGAATTTTTGGTTCTATAAGGCGAAGGGTTGCATCGTGTGACAGATTTTGTCTGGTTAAACAGTTTAATTTTCATTGAATTTTATGCAAAAACGCCTGGCTTTTGATAGCTCGCCTTTAAAGCTGGCATTATGAAATGCTAATCGACGCCTATAAAGTTCTATTGCTTTATGGGAAAAGTGACTTGTAATTCGTTGTTGGTAAGAACGTAGAAAAGGTTCTGTAGCTGGTGAAGCGAAATGTTTTGCTGAAATATCATTCCCATATTTTGCGGAATAAGCCCAAAACTAATTTCGGAAATATGCCCTACAATGTTAATGTTCAGGTGATATTTTTCGTGTGTATATGCGTGGAGATGAGGGAACAACAGATTCTTTTTAAAACCGTTTACAGCCAATAATTCAGGCGAAACAGGATAAGGGGAAATCTGATTGTAATCTAAATTTTTAATGTGTTGCTTGTCACCAGATTTGACTAATACATCCAATTTGTTTTTTTTAATGGCTATAGTTTTTACGGGGGAATCTTCCCATTTTACCCAATTACCCAATCTTAATTCGTTGCTTTCTATCATTGTGCCAAATGTTTCAAATCTACAAGGCGGTTGCTTATGGTAAATTACAAAAAGAAAAAAGATATGATTGACGAAACTGGAAATAATTTTCTACTATTTTGCGTTAAATATTGCAGTCAATCACCCTAACCCGAACCGGATTAAGCTATAAAATCGCCCTGGCGCTTTTTAAAAATTTAAACCGGCCAATTCTTTTCTAATCATTATGCAAATTAGCTATAGCCGAATCTTTTTACTTGTGGCCCTTTTTTCTGTTTTCAGCACCATTTGTGCCAATGGTCAGTCAAAATTATCATGTGCCGATATAAAAACCGGTCAGTTTTACTTCTATGCAAAAAATTCAACAACAAGGTATAGAGATGTACGAGACGACAAATATGTTTACGAATACGACCTTGATAAGGGAGACAGCAGCGTTTGGAAGCTGGACTGGCTAGATGATTGCACCTATTCGATGAAACATGTATCGGGAAACGCGGCCATGACTCCAGAAATGAAGGATTTTGTAAAGAAACACCCGGTAGTTTGCCGCATCGAAAACATTACCGAAGATTATTACACTTTTAAAAGCTATATCGATAAACCAAAAGGTAATGCCGTATTGACCGATACGATGTGGCTGCACGAAAAAGTACATTTTGGCGATAATCTTTTGTTTGAGCAAATCCCAGGCCGCCAGGCATTCAGAAAGGCCAGGTTTAGCGATACTTCTAAATATGCGGCCGTCTATATTTACCGGCCGGGTAAGTTCAGTAATTCGTGGGGCGATTATATACTTTATATGGATGACGTGCCGATGTGTCTTATGAAAAACAATACCGGTTACATGTTCAAACTTTTAAAAGAAGGAGATCATATTTTTACAAGCCGGCTAGACAAAGATTCTGCAGCCATAACATTCAAGACAGAAGTTGGTAAAAGCTACTATTTGAAGCCGTCAATAAAGTGGGGTTTCTACAAGTTTAAAAATTACAAGCTTGAAATGTTTTTAAAGAAACCGGAAGATGGGAAGATTGAATTTGAGGAAGTGAATTTTTAGCGCTGCTTCAGTTAAAGGGGTTCGTCTTTTAAAGATTCCCGCTCTATCAAAATCATATTATTCTAAAAATCATCTGGTAAGGAATAATAGCGCAAGACAACATGGATAAAATCGATTATTCTCTGTCTGTTTTGAAGCGATGCATAAACAGTAACTGGAAGCTTTTATTATCAATCTTCTTACTTAGGATGTTTACCTTTTGCCGCCGGAGCGTAATTGATCAATATACCCCTGCATTAGTTCAAGGTATTTGGCAGCTTCAGTCAGAGCGATTTTTTTTACTTCCTGGGTTTCAGCGCTTTGGGCTCGCAGGCTGTTCACCTTTGCCCTTATATTAGCCCGGTAACATTTGTAGTACACAAAAAGATCATGATCAGTTACTGTAACAGCGGCCGCAAATGACTGGTTGTATTTTTCGAAAAACAGATCAGAAAGGTCGTGTCGCCCAAAGGCGTCCAGGTCCATACACAAAAAGGCAATATCATTCAGAACATCTATTTGTCTAAAATCATCGTTGAATTCTATACAATCAAAAGGCAGCGGTTCGGGAAGCAAAAAGATGTTGCGGGTGTGCAGGTCGCCGTGGCCATCTTTGCAATAACCTATTTGAAACCTGTTTTGCAGATTTTTGCTGTTATTATTCAGAAAGTCGTCAGAAAATTTTATGGCTTCTTCAATGATTGATCCGGCATTGTTTTGCAATGATTGATTAAGAAACGCTTTTTGAAAAATAAGGTCGTTAAACTTTTCTTTTATGTCAAGGTGATCTTTTCGGTCAATTATAACCGCGCTTCGGTGGAATGCTGCTATTTTTTGGGCTAATCGTTCTATATCATTTGGAGATACTTTATTTTTTACCAAAAGCCTGTCCATTTGCTTTTCGCGATCAAGTTTTGTCATGACTACCACATGGTCAATAATGTCTCCACTGTATTGTTCTCCTATTACAAACCGTTCGGTTGCTTCTTTAATGGGTTCTACGCCCAGGTAAACCCCGTTAGAGAAACGCCTGTTTAATTCTACCTCCCGGTCACAATAATATTTTCTTTTTTCGGTGCTCGAAAAATCAAGAAACGAATAGTGAACCGGTTTTTTAATTTTATACACCTTGCCAGAGCTAATTATAACCCATGAAATGTGTGTTTCAATCAACTCCACATGTTCATTTGGCCACGCATCTGTCATTAGTTTATTTATCTGGCCGCTTGTCATAATTTTAAATCAATATAATGTGTAGCTTTTTGCAGCATTTCGTCTATATTCTGGTTGTTAGATTCCAAATGGAGATGCGGTTGCTGCATTGGGTCCCATTGACCTTTTATTTTTTCATATACCGAAATGTCTGCATCGCTGTCTTTTCTACGTGTATGCAATCTCTCTTTTACAAGAACATCTTTCGCTGTTACCTCAATAAATTCCATCGTATCCAACGGACTAATTTGATCAATAAAAATTCTCCGTAATTCCCGCTTGTAAAAGGTTGCATCAACAACGATGAATTTATCAGGCTTTACCTCCGATTTTATGCGTTTTACCATTTCATCATACACATATAATTTCTCTTCTTCGGTATAATTTTTCTCCGTCAGTAATTGCGACCGTAACTGGTCGCTGCTCATATACAAGGCATTTAACGACTTTGCAAGCCTGGTTGCAAAATAGCTTTTGCCCGAGCCAGGCAAACCAAATATTATTATAACCATTTGTTCCTCTTTATTTTATCGATGTAAGGCGGCAAAGTACTTTTATTGAAGCCGCATTTAAATGACGGCTGTCAGTTTTTATAATGCATTGCATCATTGGCTTATTGGATACTTTATTGTAATTTAATAAAAAATTATACCACGCCTGGTCTAATTTGGGTGTAATCGGATATGTTCTTTAAACTTAAATTTATTTTATATGACTACTAAAGAAACCTTTTCGCTACATGGAGAAACGCTGCTCAAAAAGATTAAAGAGCTGATAGAAGAAGGAAATATTCGTAAGATTACCGTTAACGATAAACACGGAAAAGAGATCATGAGTTTTCCTTTAACTATTGGCGTTATTGGAACTTTGTTGTTACCTATATTGGCCGCGATTGGTGCCTTGGCCGCGCTTATAGGCGAATGTTCTATAACTGTAGAGCGCGATGCAGAAGAGGAGAAAGAGCCAGGCAATCCGGAGTAAAAAAATTACTTTTTTCAATCTCAGCCTGCCATTAAAAAAATTTTAAAAAAGCTGCCGGTTATCCTGGCTGTCCTGGCCTTTGGCTGGTTTTTGCTAACCTTTTGGGTAGAAACTATACAAAACGGTTTAATAAGTGAGCGATAGCATATTGAAAGGGCCGCGATGTGATAAAGAACATTTATTGAAATAGCGGCAGTTGTTACCTAATTTGGACAAAAATTGAGATGTTATGCCAACCAAACAAATCGTACTGGCTTCAAGGCCGCACGGCGCTCCTGTAACCGATAATTTTAAGTCCAATACTGTAGAACTTGCCGAAATACAGCCTTCTCAGGTTCTATTAAAAAGTTTGTATTTTTCGGTTGATCCTTATATGCGTGGCCGAATGAACGATGCAAAATCATACACTCCGCCATTTGCCCTAAACCAACCCATTTCAGGTGGAGTAGTTGCCGAGGTATTAGAATCCAGTTCTGAAAAATTTTCCAAAGGCGATGTTGTTCTGGGCATATTGCCCTGGATGGAGAAGATGGTAGTAAATGATAAGGGCCTTCGAAAAATTGATGCAGCAGTTGCCCCGCTCAGTTACTACCTGGGCATTTTGGGTATGCCCGGTTTAACGGCTTATTTTGGATTGATGGATATTGGTAAACCCAAAAAAGGCGAGACAGTAGTTGTATCAGGTGCGGCTGGTGCCGTAGGAATGGTGGTTGGCCAGATAGCTAAAATTCAGGGATGCCGCGTAGTGGGAATTGCCGGTTCCGATGAAAAAATTAACCTCTTGAAAAACGACTTTGGTTTTGACGAGGCGATCAATTATAAAACCACGCAGGATATAAAGGCAGCTTTGGCCGAAGCTTGTCCTGATGGAGTAGATGTATATTTTGACAACGTGGGAGGTTCAATATCAGATGCGGTTATCAGCCTGATCAACTTTCATGCACGCATTCCGCTGTGCGGGCAGATTTCTCTTTATAATAGTACCGAAAGGCCTATGGGTCCGCGTTTACAACCCATGCTGCTTACCCGCAGTGTTTTAATGCAGGGCTATATTGTAAGTAATTATGAAAGCCGTTTTGGCGAAGGCATACAGCACCTTGCCCAATGGGTGCAGGAGGGTAAACTGAAATATACCGAAACGGTGGTTGAAGGATTTGATAAATTGCCCGAAGCACTTATGGGCCTTTTTAGTGGCGATAATACCGGTAAAATGATTGTAAAGGCATAGGAAGCGGCAGGGGGCATTCGCATAGAACCAGGATCGACAATATGGAAGCCGACTACTATGGCATGTCGTAACCAGGTACTTTTCTAACCATCAATTATTTTAGCTGTTTTTCATACAAGTTTTTTCGATTGGCGGAATACATGTAATGGCAGTTATCATATAAATGCCGACTTATCCAGGCAACCGGTAAGCTTCTAAAAGAAAGTATTTTAACTTTCAATCTTTGCGCTGTAATTTCCCCTGTAAATGAAAAAAGCATTTTTGTTCTTAATTGCCGGTTGCCTGTTTTTCTCTTTTACTCCCAGGTCTGTAAAATGGATAGCTATAGGAGATTCAATAACGTATCTCAATGACCACCTCAACGAAACCGGCAACAGGGTTACCATGGGTTACATGACCAGAGTTACCCATAATTTGCCTAATGTAAGCTATATTAACCAGGGGCATAACGGCTGGACTTCGGGCGGAATTGCCAATAAAATAGATAGCCTGGGTTTAGCGCCAGCTGATGTTTACACCATTTTTTTAGGCACAAACGATTGGTGGCAGGGCAGGCCGATTGGGGTGCTGGATGATTATATTAACAATCGGGGCAATAGCACCGTTTACGGTTCATTTAGAATAATAACAAATAAGCTGCGGGCGCTGAACAATGATGCTAAAATCATATTGATTACGCCCATGCAGCGTTCCGACTTTGTGTATATCAATAACAAGAAAAATAATGCCTGGGGTTCGTACAAAGAAAAGAACGGGCAATCGCTTTCGCAGTTTGCCGATGCCATCGATTCAATAGCGCACCACGAAAATTTTCGGGTAGTCGATCTTTATTACAAAAGCGGCATCAATCAAAAAAACCTGGTTAGATATAAACTGCTTAAAGACCCGTCAACAGGTAATTATAAAACTTTTTCTTATCCATCTTTTATAAATGTTCCATTTAATGCAGCCGAAGATGAGTATCCATACCCATTGAATGCAGTAAATATGACCTATGATGGGTTGCATCCTTCTGACAAGGGAAATGCTGTAATAGCAGGGATGCTACTTAAATATTTAAAGAAGTTGTAGGTTGGTTTGACCACTTCAGCTAATTTAAATCTGCCATTGCCGCGCTACTTTTTTTGACAGTATTTTTAATTGGCGCTATCTTTCACTTCGGTTTTTTAAAATTCACGATACTGCGCCATGCCTTGTAGAAAGATAGCTTTTTTACCCGTTTTCATTTTAGCTTTCCTGCTAACCCTGACACCTGCACTCGCACAGACCTATGTTTTTGCACGGCTAAACGGTAGTCCGATAAATACAGCCGGCTGGAATTTGCAGGGTGGAGCAATGGTGGGCAATGTGACCATGACCGGCGACCAGGAATTAATTGTTTGTCCGCGTAATTCAGCCAGCGGGGCGGTATTTTTTAACCAGCCGATCAATTTGTCATTATGTAACAAATGGAAGGCCGAATTTGATTTTAGAATGCACGACGGAAGCGGTGCCGATGGATTGACCTTTTGTTTTTTGGATGTTCCCCCGGTGGGCTTTGTAACAGGAGGAGGTTTAGGCGTTCCGAAAAATGCCAATGGGCTAAAGGTGTGTTTTGACACCTGGAATAACTGTATTCCTTTTACAGCGGGTACCGTACACCTTAATATGCCTAAGATTGAAATTCGTTACGGTAATGGGTACGATGAATGCAGTTCTCAGCCGACATTTATGAATGTGAACGGCCAGCTTAATTTTTTAACATCGGCTGAATACCACCGGGCAAAGATTGAATACAACAATGGTAAAATAGATGTGTATGTTGATAGCACACTTTATTTGTCTGGAACGCAAACATTCGATTTTACCGGTTATCTCGGTTTTACTGCAAGCACCGGAGGTTACAACGATAATCATTCAATAAAAAATGTAGTCATTTATACCGAGATGCCTCCCTCGGTGGCTGGAAACGATGCCGCGATTTGTCCAAACGAGGCTGTTAACCTCGGAAGTTCCCCTACACCTGGCTACGTTTATACATGGACAGGTCCGGCGGGTCTTAATGCGACAAACATTGCGAACCCGGTACTACGCCCCAATAATAACAGTTCGGATATTATCAAGGCAACCTACATGGTCAAAACTGCTTTTGCCAATAACCCCGGATGCGCTTCGCAGGACAGCGTTACTATAAAAGTTTATCCGCAGCCTAAAGTGCAGTTTAAAACACCGGCAATTTGTTTGAACGATGCCTTTGCTGCCTTCACCGACAGCAGTTATACAAACGATCTGGCATCGCTGCCTTTTAGCTATAGATGGAGATTTGGCGATGGCAATGCTTCCGCGTCAAATCCTGACACGTCAGCCCTTCAAAACCCCGTACACCGTTACAGTGCGGCCAATAATTATACCATTCAATTAAAGGTAACAAGTAAACAAGGCTGCACCGACAGCCTTGCAAAAGTTTTTACGGTAAATGGCGATTTTCCCAGGGCGGCATTCTTACTGAGTAGTCCAGCCGAACAATGCAGCAATAAACCTTTCAACATTCAAAATACATCGTCTGTTAATTTTGGCTCAATAACCCGGGCCGAAATTCAATGGGATGCCGCTAACCAGCCGGCAAATGTTTGGGTTGATTCGTTTCCGGTGGTTCCGGGTAACTACTCTTATACTTATCCTGTAATTCGGGGTAATCAACCAAAAACATTCAAAGTCTTATTAAAGGTGTTTTCGGGTAAAAGCTGCCTGGATACAATCAGTAAAAACATAGTGATAAATCCGCTTCCATCACCACAGATCATATCGCCTCTGCCGGTTTGCGAAGATGCCGCACCATTTCAAATAATAGCTGTTTCTGATACGGCGGGTAAGCCGGGTCATGGATTTTATATTGGACAAGGCATTGATAGCATAGGCACATTCAACGCGTCGTCGGCGGGTAGCGGCCAGCATCCGTTATCTTATGTTTTTATAACAAATAAGGGATGTACAGATACAGCCTTATCTGCAGTGCAGGTTTGGCCTTTACCAAAAATTTCGCTGCCACCGCGTTTTTTGATACTTGAAAAAGGAAGCGCTCCCTTAATGGCAGAGGCAACCGGGCAGCAATTGCAATTTTTATGGTCACCCGCAATTTATTTAAGCAATGCAAGGCTGCTGCAGCCAGTATGTGCGCCGCTGACGGATACCCGGTACACGCTTACTGCAACGGGTATTGGGGGATGTTTGTCCAGCCAAAGTACCCAGGTAACCGTTTTGAAGAGGCCGGTTATTCCCAATGCTTTTAGTCCCAATCACGATGGCATCAATGACCACTGGAACATTCAATCCCTGGTAACCTACCCGGCCTGTAAAGTAGATGTCTTTGATCGGTACGGTCGCCCCATCTTTCATTCGGTTGGTTATAGCCAGCCATGGGATGGAACATTTAAAGGAAATGATTTACCGGTGGGTACCTATTATTATGTTATAGATGTCGGTTTTGGCTTATCTATTTTCAGTGGTTTCGTGGTTATTCTCAGGTAAGTGGCAGCAATACTTCATAAAAATTAGTTATTGAAATCGTCAAAAGTGATGATGACCTTTTAAACAACGCACTTCTTTATAGATATGACAAACCCCGTCGCGATAAAATCAGTAACTATTGACTTTATGAATAAGGCAGGCATCAGTCTTAAAAAAAAGTCCTTGTAGCCTTTCAACTATTACGATGCGGTGATAACATTTGCCAGTATCTGCACAACGCCGGTCTCCTTAACTGTTGCCTGAAGGCTCAGCAGCTTGTTAAAGGTTAATGGATAGGGAAAGCCAATGGTTACAGTTTCTAAAGCGGCGCTGCTGCGAAATACCGAAATGCCATAAGAATTATGCGAAGTAAGCCCCTGGTTAAAAAGAGCAGCGATCGAAATGTTTACCACATTTTGCCCATCGATGTCGAGTATAATAAAAGTAAGGTCCGAATTGCCGCCTTGCTTCGTAATTTCAGCGGACAAAAATAGTCCGGGCCCTTTTAATTTTACTAAATCTTTGGTGCTGTTGTTGGCAGGATTAGTTACCAGTCCCTGGTTGCGAACGGGGTAAGCAACTGCATTAATTAAGGAAGAAGCCATGGTGAATAGTTTTTTTGAATGAAAAAATATTGAATACTTAGAATGATTAGAAGAACATCTAACCTAATACTCTTTTTTATCTTCTCATAATAAATCAGCTGATTTTTATAGAAAGGTGTGTTTTAGTGGTTTAAATCTTGAAATCGTTTCATGCTGGGTTATTCTTATTTTGTTGAAGCAGCAGTCTGGTTTTTCAATGTGTATTTGTTGTCAAAACCATACCTTTGCGGGGCCTTTTTTTACAGGGAGACTACTATTTTACCAAATAGAAATCGCTGCTAAGTAGCTTATTATTAATGCTTTTAGGGTTGTTTTGGTTTAAAAACATCTGCAAAAAAGTAGTGGAACCGGTTTTATAAATTAACTTAAATTTTCTTTTAAATTCTTACAATGGCAGATGTTTTTGAGAAGTTAGTGAAAGATGGCGGCCCACTTGGCCAGCACATGGACAGGGCGCATGGTTACTTTGCTTTTCCAAAGCTGGAAGGGGAATTAGGTCCCCGCATGACCTTCAGGGGTAAAGAAATGATCGTTTGGAGTTTAAACAACTACCTGGGTTTGGTCAATCATCCCGATGTACGAAAAGCGGATTCAGAAGCAGCCGCAAGGTATGGTATGGGTAACCCTATGGGTGCCCGTATGATGAGTGGTAACACCAAAAAACACGATGAACTTGAAAAAGTGATCAGTGAGTTTGTTGACAGGGAAGATACCATGCTGCTCAATTTTGGCTACCAGGGTATCATGAGCTGTATTGACGCATTGGTAAACCGCAGAGATGTGATTGTGTACGATGCAGAAGCTCATGCGTGTATTGTAGATGGTATTCGGTTGCATATGGGTTACAGCTACGCCTATAAACACAATAACGTTGAGGATTGTGAAAAGCAATTACAACGTGCCGAAAAAATGGCTGCCAAAAGCGGCGGCGGCATTCTATTAATAACAGAAGGTGTTTTTGGTATGGATGGCGAACAGGGTAAGTTAAGAGAAATTGCCGCGTTAAAGGAAAAATACGAATTCAGGATACTAATAGACGACGCACATGGATTTGGCTATATGGGCGCAACGGGAGCCGGAGCCGACAGTGCACAGGGTTGTACCGGTCAAATAGACCTGTATTTTTCAACCTTTGTAAAAAGTATGGGAAGCATTGGTGCCTTTATAAGCGGTCCAAAGAATGTAATTAGTTATTTGCGCTACAATACCCGCAGCCAGATTTTTGCCAAAAGCCTGCCTTTATTAATTGTTGAGGGTATGCTAAAGCGGATGGAGATGGTAAAAACAATGCCTGAACTGAGAGAAAAATTATGGGCCAATGTTCGTTTGATACAAAACGGGCTAAAAGAAAGAGGATTTGATATTGGACACACCAACTCGCCGGTAACACCCATATATATGAAAGGCGATGTGCCCGAAGCCACCAGTATGGTTATGGATCTTCGCGAGAACTACCATATCTTTTGTTCGATTGTGGTGTACCCTGTTATTCCGAAAGGCGATATAATTTACCGCATTATTCCAACGGCATCGCACAGCGAAGAAGATATTAATTTAACGCTGCAGGCATTTGAAGAAACAAAAAAGAAACTCGACGCCGGTAAATACAAGTCAGCAGAAATACCCAATATGGCAGAAGCATTTTAAAAGTTTCTTCTTTATCTTTCATACTACTAATAAAGCCTCCGCCAGCCGGGGGCTTTTTTTTTATGCGTCAAATGTAATTGCATTTCTATTTCTTTTCAAAAAAGTATTTTCAATCGAAGTCTGATTTAATAATACTCTTTCTTAAAACATTAATGAATAAAGATCAGATTTACTTATCGTTAACTTTCCCTAATTAAATCGTAAAGAAAAAAATTAATTTTCATAACGCTTGCATTTCCATTCTTTTCAATATATTTTTGAAAAAATGATTGCGGACATGCTATCTGCTATCGTGTCGAATTGGTATTGGTTTACTTATGCTCGTTTTTAAATTTCTGGTATCCTTTACTGAATTTAATCACCAAATCCATTCATTCATTCATGATACACCCTGCCCTTGATATTATTTCTTCCGAATTGAAAGATCACGGATTGGCCGCTGAATTGGGCAATATCGGGGAGATATTGGCGGGTACCGGTACCAATCATGGATCGAATGCCGATGTCATCATTTCTTTAATTAATATTGAAGAAGAAACCGTTGCCCGCGATCCTCATAATTACCTCAGGCGCAGCGATGGCATCCTGTTTAAAAACCCCCCTGTTCATTTAAATCTGACCGTATTATTTACTTCTGTAAGACACGAAGGAGGCTATGGGCTTGCCTTACAGAACGTGCAGGAGGTTATTCAATTCTTTCAGGCCAAACATGTATTTGATCATTTTAATACACCGCTGCTCGACCCTGGTATCGAGAAACTGTCGTTGGAAATGATCAGTTTTAATATGGAGCAAATTTACCAGTTATGGTCTATGCTTGGCGGTAAATACCATCCGTCGGTGGCCTATAAAATGCGCATGCTTACTGTGGATAGTGTTTCGGATTTGCAAGGCCCGTTGATCAGAGAAATAGAAGCGCAGCATCATTTAAAATAGAAATGATATGGACGTTATCAGAACTATATACAAGGAGTTATTTAATATCAGGCTTGTTCACAAGGCATTTGCATCTGCAAACGGCAGCGAAATATTTAATCAGTTAACCGTTACGCCCGATGAAGAAACAAAGGTTTTGTTTGATCGTTTGGAAATCGGATATCGATGCGTAGATGATTCCATTGTATGTTTTGTTAGAAGCGAGTTAGTTTCGCCGCCGGCAAAAGAGCCAAAAACATCGTTTGTTACTTTTGATGCAGACGTAAAAGTGAGGTTCCTGTTATCTGCATCGCCGTCATTTTTAAGCAAAACCTATGCGGTTGCAACAGGCAGCAGCGAGGTGTATTATTTCACTAATACCATTAATAACATTCAAAGTGCTAACCTCTACCTGACCAAAGTGATCGAATCATATAACGCTGTAAAAAGTTACGATGAAGGAACGATCGTTAACAGTGGCGGAGAACCTTTTGTAACGCTCAAGCCGGTAAACGCCGCAGACAGTATCAGTATAGGGAATACCGATTTCTGGAAGAAGATTCTGCCAGCCGAACAGGTGGTGAATAACGCGGACCTGGCGGATGCAAATGTGGTTAAACCAAATAGAACCTGTTTTGCTGTTATTGATGTTTTTAGAACCGGTACCACCAATGCCACTTACGACCTTTTTAACGGCAGTGAGAATTTGATGAGTCCGGTATATGTTTTACCTTTTAAAAGCAAACTGTAAACTTTTTATCTATTACCTAAACATATAAAATATGTCACAGATTAACGAAACCGCCATCAAAACGCCGGGTGTGTACATAAATGAAATCCCTTCATTTCCGCCTTCGGTAGCCCAGGTATCCACCGCTATTCCGGTATTTATAGGTTACACCGAAAAAGCGATTGATGCGGCGGGCAATTCATTAACAAAAAAACCTACAAAGATTTTTTCGTTGCTGGAGTATGTACAATATTATGGTAAGGCGTTTAACGAAGGGGATATAAATGTTGCTGTTGCCAAAACTACTGATGGGGGTGCCCCGCCTGTTACCACATCAGTTACTGCCAGCGCAGCCATAGTTACACCTTCGGCGCACAGAATGTATTACAGCATGCGTTTGTATTTTGATAATGGTGGCGGGCCTTGTTATATTTTATCAATGGGGGCTTTAGGAGTAGCCGGCACTATCATCAGTGCCGATCTGGAGGAAGGACTAACTATTATTGAGGCATACGATGAACCTACATTGATTGTATTTCCTGAAGGGCATGCAATTAGCGAAACAAGTTATTATACACTTATTGGCAAGGCAATAGACCAGTGTGCAAAATTGCAGGATCGGTTTACGCTGGTTGATGTTTACCCAATGGCACCTTTTACCACCACTACTGCCGCAATCACCCAGTTCAGGACCAATTTTGCAAAAACTACCAATTTAAATTATGGGGCGTCATACTATCCATATTTAAAAACAAACCTTTCTTTTCAATACCTGGATACCGAGGTTGATGTGGTCATTACGATTGATGGCGGAGCAGCATTGCCTGCCGTAAAATTAAACACCTTATTGGCGGGCGATAAAGCCACCTATTTTGAGTCTGTAGCGGCTATTCAAAAGTTGGTGCTCAGTTTACCTCCGTCGCCTGCCGTAGCGGGTATTTATGCCGCTGTTGATGGCAGCCGCGGCGTTTGGAAAGCCCC
>JBBRCW010000107.1:0-18637 GCA_038204535.1 Chitinophagales bacterium
TTTCATAAGGTCGCTGTCCAATATAATAAAATCAGCTTTTTTGCCCACTTCAATACTGCCCACTTCCTTTTCCATAAAACCCGCTTTTGCTGCCCAAATAGTCATGCCTTTAATCGCCTCCTGCCTGGTTAAAGCACTTTCTATTTGAAAACCATTTGCCGGAAACCCTTTTGCATCTTTGCGCACCACCGCGGCCAAAAACGTTTTAAAGGTGCTGATATCTTCTACCGGAAAATCGGTGCCCAGCGGCAGCCATCCGTTTTGATTTAGCAATTGTTTATAGGCGTAAGCGCCTTTTATACGTTCGGGGCCCAATCGTTCTTCGGCCCAATACATATCGCTGGTGCCATGGGTAGGCTGCACCGAAGGAACAATACTGGCCTTTCCAAATAAATCAAAATCCTGCTGATTGATGACCTGTGCATGTTCTATTCGCCAGCGTTTGTCGTTTTTTGCTTTCAGCACATTGTTATAAACCTGCAGAATCATGCGGTTGGCGCTATCACCAATGGCATGCGTACACATCTGAAATTCGGTTTTGCTTAATATATTGGCCACGCTATCAAAGTGGTTTTTATTACTTAACAAGAAGCCAACCCATCCTGGTTTATCGCTGTAGGGTTGCAGCAGGCAGGCGCCCCGGCTGCCCAGCGCGCCATCGGCATAAACTTTAAATCCTTTCACAAATAATTTGTCGGTCTTATAGGGGCCTTTTTCCAGGTATTCATGGTAATTGTCGGCATGATCGCTCAACATTACATACAGGCGCATGTTCAGCTTTCCTTCTTTTTGCAAACCATCAATGGTTTGCACGTCCTTATACATCAACCCGCAATCGGTTACTGTGGTAAGGCCTACGGCAAAGCAATTACTTTGCGCGGCGGAAAGCCATTTTACATAATCGTCTATGGTGGATGCGGGCAGTTGAGCAGTCACCAGGTCCACGGCATTATCTACCAGCACGCCGGTCAGTTTACCATTCGAGGTTTCTATTTCTCCGCCAATCAACGTTTGCCCAGGTATTATACCTGCCATGTCTAGTGCCTTTTGGTTGACCACAACAGCGTGCCCATCAACCCTGGTAAGCAGAACCGGTTTGTCACCAAACAACCTGTTTAGTTTTTCATTGGATGGAAAAGATTTACCAGGCCAGTTATTCTGATCCCATCCCCGGCCCAATATCCACGGCTCACCGGGATGTTCCGCTGCAAACTTCTGCACCCTTTCCACCGCTTCATCCCAGCTTGCTGTACCAAACAAATCTACCTGGAACAGCGATTGTCCATATCCCACAAAATGGGCATGGGCATCAATAAAGCCAGGAAAAACAGGTTGCCCTTTGGCATCAATGGTTTCAGTTCCTTTATACTTGCCTATAATTTCGTTATCCGTGCCTGTGGCCACAATTTTACCATCCTTCACCGCAAAAGCTTCAGCAGTCGCAAAATCTTTATCAACCGTGTACACCAACCCGTTGTGTACTATCAGGTCAACTTGCTGTGAGCTTTTACAGGAACAAAACAAGCATAAAACGATCAACGAAAAAATATTATGGCGCATAAGAATTGTATTGAAAACAAATATAGTATTCGAAGGTCAATGGAACCTGTATGGTAAAAAGGTAGATTATGAGACCGGAGCGGATTGAACTTAAGGATTGTTTTTTGTTCGAAGCATTTTATAGATTTTTATAGCACTCATTAAAAGGATGACGAACAATATAAGACCAGTCAATCCCCAAACCCAGCTCAGGCTTTGTTTTACCACTACCAGCATGACGATCGCTATTAAAAAAATAGTAGCCATCTCGTTCCAGACGCGCAGCTTTTGCGATGAGTATTTGAATATCCCATTCATCTCTTGTTTATAGATGGCATGCAACGAAAAATGATAGGCATATAAAAAGCAGACAAAAACCAGTTTAATCCACAGCCAATTGGGCACGCTGCTTAAATAACCACTGGCAACCATTACCCAGGGACCAAAAATTAATGTTAGTATGGCCGATGGCCAGGTAATACCCATCCACAATCTTTTGATCATAATGGTGAACTGGCCCCGCAAAATATTCTTTTCGATTTCCCCCTTCTCCCCTGCTTCGGTATTATAAATAAACAACCGCACTATATAAAACATTCCGCTGAACCAGGTAACAATGAAAATGATATGTAAGGCTTTAATATATGGGAGCATATTTTTGAAAAATGGAATTTTTTAAAGATATAGTCTTATAAATTTTTTCTGGCAATCTTTTAAAAATAAATCAGCCCTCCAACTTTTTAAGAAGAAAGGCTGCCTGCTTAGAAGCTGTCCAAAAACAGAATAATCAGGGTATTCTTTCTTGTGTACTTCGTTAAAACTTAGAGCGATTAGTGGTCACGATTTGGTTACAAAGCACACGAGGGAATCACCACCGCCCTGCTCGTGCCGCACCAATATGTGTTTCAGTTTTTCGTGGTAATCGTACAAAGCAGAACACAATGGATAAATTGCTATCAATATAAGTTGACAAACTTAAACTGCTTCTTAGGAATGTTCGGCAATCACCCCTTCTTTATGTTGTGCAAACTTTTTAACGTACGATGCCAATGCTTCAATCCACAAAGGCTGCACATTCATGCAGGGAATAAATGTAAATTCTTCGCCGCCTGCGTGTAAAAACTCATTTTTCCCTTCCATCGATATTTCTTCCAGCGTTTCAAGGCAATCGCTTACGAAAGCCGGACAAACCACCAATAATTTCTTTATTCCTTCTTTAGGCAATTCTTCCAAACGAAAGGCGGTGTACGGTTTCAACCATTCTTCGCGGCCCAGTCTGGATTGAAATGAAAAGCCGATCTTCTCTTTTGGAATGCCCAATTTGCCGGCGATCAAACCAGTGGTAGTCCGGCACTGGTGGCGGTAACAGGTGGCGTGCGCCGGGCTTGGCACCTCGCAACAATTGGCCACCTTCATACAATGGCAATTGGTGGGATCGGCCTTTCGCATATGCCGCTCAGGCAATCCGTGGTAGCTGAATAATATCTGGTCGTAGTCTTTCTGCAGGTAGGGCCTGATAGACTCCGCCAGCGCGTCTATATAATGTTCCTCCTTATAAAAGGGTTCTACAAACGATAGCTTAAAACCATATTTTTTCTTTTTATGAACTTCTTTAGCATGTTCTACCGCCGTTTCATAACTGCTCATAGCATAGTGCGGATATAACGGTATAGCCAGCACTTCGTCTAATCCATCCACACGTTTCACCAGGTTTTCAAAAGCATGCTCCATATTTGGATTTCCGTACCGCATCGATACCTCAATCGGATCATTCACCAATTTCTCCAGCTCCTCCTTTTGTTTAAAGGTAGTAATCACCAAAGGCGATCCTTCTTCGGTCCAAACCTTTTTATATGCCTCGGCCGATTTAGGCGAACGGGTGGGAACAATGATGCCACCAATTAAGATCTTTCTAAATATCCAGGGATAATCGATCACTCTTTCGTCCATCAAAAACTGAGTCAGGTACTTTTTTACATCCTTCACCTCGGTACTATCGGGCGAACCCAGGTTCATTAAAATAACGCCTCTTTTTGCCATATCTATTTATAAAGTGCAAATGTAAACGCTCAACAGACTGAAAAGTTTGATTCTGGTCAATAGGGGAAAGTTTAGTGAAAAAAAGTTACGCCAGTTGGCAGATGTTTTAAATTGACTTTAATTTCATAATGCCGTGTTCCTGGCCAAATATGCTCATATCCCGTGTTTTCGAGATGATGACCGTCGACATTTTTTTTCCTGACATTAATCATACCTAATTATGACTTTTGCATGACAGAGAAATTGGGTTTAACAGGCACTCGCAAGTAACTTTGTCGCCAAGCATCAATAAAAGTAATGTTGAATCAGAACGAAAATTTTTTATCAAAATTTTTTATTGCCGGAATAAACTACAAAAAAACAGATGCCTCTATCAGGGGGCAATTTGCTATAAATAACGAACAGTATCTCAACATTTTACAAGCTGCTCCACAATTTGGCGTTTCTGAATGCTTCATACTATCCACCTGCAACCGCACAGAAATTTACGGATTTGCCGAAAATGTTTCTCAATTGTCGAATATGCTTTGTTCGCAAACGGTGGGCTCAATTGAAACCTTTAATAAATTAAGCTACTCTTATAATGGCAAAGCTGCCATACAACATTTATACGAAGTTGGGTCTGGCCTCGAAAGCCAGATATTAGGCGATTATGAAATAATTGGTCAAATAAAACTGGCCATTAAAATAGCCAAAAAATACGGAGATATCGGCGCATTTATGGAGCGACTGGTAAATAGCGTATTGCAATCTACAAAGGTCATTAAGAACCAAACCGATTTAAGTGGCGGTACTGTTTCTGTATCATTTGCTGCGGTTCAGTATATAAAAAAGCATTATCAAAATACAAGCGGAAAGAAAATTTTGCTGGTAGGTATAGGAAAAATAGGCCGGAACACCTGCAAAAACCTGGTAGATTACCTGGGTGCAAAAAATCTTACTTTAATAAATCGCAGCAGCGACAAAGCCGCGGACCTGGCATGCGCACTGGGATTGCAATACGCCCCTTTTGAACATTTGGCAGAACATCTTAAAACCAGCGATATTATTTTGGTAGCCACCAATGCTGACCAGCCGGTAATAATGGAAAAGCATTTGGCGGAAGGCGGAAAAAAGCTGGTCATCGATCTTTCCATCCCTTATAATGTAGAAACCTCGGCGGCAGCCTTAAGCAACGTTACCCTGGTAAATGTGGATGAGCTTTCAAAATTAAAAGACGAAACCCTGCAAAAAAGGGAAGCCGAAGTACCTAAGGCAAAAGAAATTATTGCCACACATATGGCAGAGTTTATTGAGTGGAATGAGCACCGAAAAAATGCACCAGTATTGCGGGCCGTTAAGAAAAAACTATTTGACATGCAAAATTGCCAAATGTTTTTATCAGTGTATAATACTACTATTTCTGCCACCAATGCATTGGCCGTTTCGGATAACACACTCCTGAACATCAATAAAACATCTTCAAAAATTGAGATCGATCATCAGTTTGCCATTCACCGCGTTATTAAAAATATGGCGGTTAAGATGCGCACACAGCACCAGCCCGGTTGCTCCTACATTGAAGCGATCAACGATTTTATCACTTCCCACCGCAATTAAATATGGATCGCAAAGTTCTGAGGATTGGAACCCGGGAAAGCCAGTTAGCAGTTTGGCAGGCAACCCTGGTTAAAGATTTATTGGCCGAAAATGGGTATGATTCTGAATTGGTTTATATTAAGAGTGACGGCGATATCGATTTAAAAACACCCTTATACGAAATGGGCGTTCAGGGAATTTTTACCCGCAGTTTAGACATTGCCCTTCTCAATAACTCCATTAATATAGCGGTGCATAGTATGAAAGATGTTCCCACCCAATTGCCCAATGGCATTGTACAGGCGGCCGTGTTAAAAAGAGCGTCGTATAAAGATCTTTTGGTATATAAGGGCACGCAGCAGGAAATGGAAACGTTGTTAGATGTGCGTGAAATCTCAACTACTATTGAAGATTCACCAATGAAGCCGGCAAACTCACCACTCACCACTCACAACTCACGACTCACAACTCACAACTCACAACTCACCACTCACCACTCACAACTCACCACTCACAACTCACCAGTCTTCGCTACAAGCAGCATACGCCGAAAGGCACAATGGTTACATCGCTACCCCCATCATACATTAGAAAACCTTAGGGGTAATGTAAATACCCGTTTACGAAAAGTAGCAGAGAGTAATTGGAACGGCGCCATTTTTGCGGCCGCGGGGCTGGAAAGAATTGGCCTTCGGCCCGAAAAATCAATTGAACTCGACTGGATGTTACCCGCCCCCGCACAGGGGGCCATCATGGTGGTTTGTAAAACGCATGATGAATTTGCCCTGAAAGCCTGCAGCCATTTTAACCATCCCGAAACTGCCTTATGTACAAAAATTGAAAAAGACTTTCTTCGCGAATTAATGGGTGGGTGTTCTACACCGATCAGCGCATTGGCTCAAATAGAAAATAACGAAATGGTTTTTGAAGGCAATATTTTTTCGATAGATGGCGGGCAGAAAGCAGAAGTTTTCAAAAAGGCAAGCCTTGCAAATGCGGATAACTTAGGCAAGCGAGCCGCAATGGAAGTATTACAAAATGGAGGACAATCAATAGCCGACAATATTCATCATGCAACAAAATAAAGCCACTATATTAACTACCCGGCCACTTGCCCAAACCGCCTTAATTATGGCCAAAGAGGCAGGGGTAGAGATAGAAACAGAATCGTTCATAGAAACAAATAGCATTGTTGATCAGGGTATAGCGGAAGAAATCCGGAAATATGCTTCGGAAAATATTTCTGTTGCCTTTACCAGTATGAACGCCGTAGAAGCCGTTCTTGATGTGCTTGAACTGGACGATATTTCGCCCGAATGGATGATCTATAGCATGGGCGGCACCACCAAACAATTGATCAAAAATTATTTTGTAGAAAGCGAAATTATAGCCGCGGCAACCAACTCTACTGAACTGGCCCAAAGCATTATTGATAATAACGAAGCCGAAGTCGTGTTTTTTTGCGGCAACCAACGCAGGGATGAATTGCCGGGGTTATTAAAGGCAAGCGGCATAGTGCTAAACGAAGTCATCGTTTATGAGACCGTCGAAGTTCCATTAGAAATAACCATGCACTACCAGGGTATATTATTTTTTAGCCCCAGCGCGGTTCATAGCTTTTTTTTATCAAACAAATTACCCGCCGAAACCGTTTTGTTTGCTATTGGCAGCACAACCGCTGAAGCGCTGAAAAAAGAAAGCAACAATAGAATAATCATGAGCAAGTTTCCCAACAAAGAGCAGTTGGCGGAGTTAGCGGTGGAGTATTTTTCAAAGTGAAAGTATGAATGTAGAATTATGATTTATGATTTATGAATTATGAACCAAAGTCGTTTACTTAAGGGAGCGTTGGTGTATACTTGTTTCGGAATTTCCTGGTTTGCTAAAATAATTTCCAAGAGATGCTAAAATAAATTCAGCATGACGGCTCTCAATCAAAATCACCAAAACACCAAATCACTCAATCACCAAAACACCAAATCACTCAATCACCAAATCACCAAATCACCAAATCACCAAATCACCAAATCACCCAATCACAAATCACCAAATCACCCGATCACTCAATCACCAAATCACCAAATAACTTAATGTCTTCATTAAAAAACGATCTCATCCTCCGGGCACTTCGCGGCGAACAAGTTGAACGCCCCCCCGTATGGATGATGCGCCAGGCTGGCCGGTATCTTCCTGACTATTTAAAGCTTAAAGCCAAATACGACTTTTTTACCAGGGTGCAAACACCCGAACTGGCTACCGAAATTACCCTGCAGCCTATTGACCAGGTTGGCGTAGATGCTGCAATCATCTTCAGCGACATATTGGTAATACCGCAGGCAATGGGCCTGGAAGTATTGATGGAGGAAGGCAAAGGCCCATCGCTGCCAAAGGTCATACAAAATCAACAGGATGTGGATGCATTGGTTACCACCGGCGCCGAAGAAAGCCTGAAGTACGTTTGCGATGCATTAACGCTGACCAGGCAAGAACTCAATGGCCGGGTACCATTAATCGGTTTCGCCGGGGCGCCATGGACCATCTTGTGTTACATGGTAGAAGGCAAGGGAAGCAAGACCTGGGATAAGGCGAAGCAATTTGCTTATACCCAACCCGGATTAACCCACCAGCTCCTGCAAAAAATAACCGATATCACCATCGACTATCTGAAGGCACAATTAAGATCAGGTGCAGATTTAGTCCAGGTATTTGATAGCTGGGCAGGAGCCCTGAGTCCTGAAGATTTTAAGACGTATGCGCAGCCTTACCTTGTTCAGATTGCAGATGCAGTGTCCCCTTCGGGACCGGTGATATTATTTCCGAAAGGCACCTGGCATGCGATTGAAGATTTAAGCAAGACCAGCGCAAGCGGCCTAGGATTAGACTGGACCGTAACGCCTCAGCAGGCCCGTGCCTTTGCCGGAGACAGAATTACATTACAAGGAAATTTCGACCCATCAAAACTATTGGCGCCCATATCACAGATACAAAAATGGGTAAAAGAAATGATCGATGGTTTTGGCACCCAACGTTACATAGCCAACCTGGGTCATGGCATTACGCCCAATGTACCGGTTGATCATGCAAGGGCTTTTGTGGATGCGGTGAAGGGATATCGGGTGAGTGGTGAGTGGTGAGTTGTGAGTTGTGAGTTGTGAGTTGATTACATTTAGATGAATTAAATTATAACACTAAAAAATCTCCATTATGTTTCTTCAATTAGCACACACAAAACTCAATGTTTTTCAACAAACCAGGCTCTTTACGCTTGAATGCTATAAGGTATCAAAACTACTTCCACCTGAAGAGCGATTTGGGATGACTTCGCAATAAAGAAGAGCCGCATTGTCCGTCCATTTAAACTTAGCGGAAGGGGCATCGAGAAAATCGGCACATGAAAGAAAACGATTCTATGAAATATCACGAGGCTCACTGATTGAGGTTGATACTGCAATTGATATAGCTTGTGAATTAAAGTACTTTTCAATAAAAGAACTGGAAATTTTAGGAGATAACATCGTAAAGACATTCAAACTACTAACTGGATTAATTGGTCATGAATAATTCACTCACAACTGACAACTCACCACTCACTAAGGGGCTTTGGATTTCCTTTATCCACCAGCTGCAAGACGACATTTGCACCGCGATTGAGCAGGCCGATGGCAAAGCAAAATTCATAGAAGATAAATGGGACCGTACTGAAGGTGGCGGTGGCAAAACCCGGGTAATTGCCAATGGAGACGTGTTTGAAAAAGGTGGCGTAAATACTTCTGTTGTTTTTGGCGAAATCACCGATGCAATGCGGTCACAATTAAAAATCCCCCCTTTGGGGGGTGGGGGGGCCTGGTTTGCCTGCGGACTGAGTTTGGTGCTTCATCCTTACAATCCCATGGTGCCAACCGTTCATTGCAACTACCGCATGTTTGAAGTGTACAATAACCCAAACAACCAGTCAACATCTAATCTCGAAGTTTCCGAGATCCCCCCGGCGTCTATCCCGACGGTTTCGGGAGGGGGCGGGGGGGCTTCCTGGTTTGGCGGCGGCACCGACCTCACTCCTTACTATCTTTTTGAAGAAGATGCCCGACATTTTCATCAAACCTATAAAGACGCCTGCGATCAATCAGATCCATCGTTCTATCCAACCTTTAAAAAAGAGTGCGACGATTATTTTGTCAACTTTCACCGCAATAACGAACGCCGCGGAATAGGTGGTATCTTTTACGATCATCAAATACCTAACGACCAAAAAGATGCGAATTTTTGGATGAACTTTGCCCACAATTGCGGCTATGCATTTATAAATGCTTACCTTCCAATTGTTGAAAAACGCAGGAACATGCCCTTTTCCTCCGCCCAGAAACACTGGCAGGAAATAAGAAGAGGTAGATATGTTGAGTTTAATTTGGTGCATGACCGGGGCACCATTTTTGGCCTCAAAACCAATGGAAGAACAGAGAGTATTTTGATGAGTCTGCCCCCAACTGTTCGGTTTGAATATGACTACAAACCCGAACCTGGTAGCGAAGAAGATAAGTTGTGGCAGGCGTGTTTAAAACCGAGGGAATGGATTGAATGATTAGATTAGGCATTTAAAAGGATATTTTTGAGTAAATTTGAATAAACTTTTTTTGTATGAATTTAGCTGAAAAAAAAGAAACTTTATTACATATCGTTCACGATGCCGATGATAAATTAACGGGGTTATTGATAGCCCTTGCTAATGAGTACAACGATTCGGATGTTGAATATACAGAAGAAGAATTAAATTTCTTTGAGGAAAGAAGAATGGAATTTCTTAATAGTGGCAAAACGGGAAGTACTGTAGAAGAAGCCCATGCCAGGATTCGAAGAAATTATAACAATGGAATATAAAATAATTATCTCTATTGCAGCGGAAAACGACACGAACGAAGCTTTTCTGTATTACGAACTAAAACAACCAGGATTGGGAGAACGTTTCCTAAACGAACTAACCGAATACTATAAAAAATTACAGTTTCATCCCACCCATTATTCTTTTGTTTCAGCCGAGAAAATAAGCCGGTCTCTTTCTCTAAAAACATTTCCTTACCAAATTATCTTCCAGATTGAGGGCAAGGAGGTTTATGTTTTCGCAATTCATCATTTTCGTAAACATCCAGACCAATTTCTAAAAAGATTTTAAATGAATTTACAAAGAAGAAACCGAATACTTCGCGCAACACCAGCTATTCGCAGCCTGGTAGCCGAAACCATCTTAACCTCCAACGATTTTATTGCTCCCCTTTTTATTGATGAAGGCACAGGAGTGGAAACCGGGATTGCATCCATGCCCAATTATTATCGTCGCAGTATTGACCTGACGGTAAAGGAAGTAAAGGAGTTATGGAGCCTGGGAATTAAATGTGTTCTGCTTTTTATCAAGTGCAAAGACGAGCTAAAGGACAACACCGGAAAAGAAGCCTGGAATAAGGATGGCCTGATGCAACGAAGCATTAAAGCTATTAAAGATGCAGTTCCGGATATGTATGTAATGACCGATGTGGCACTGGACCCTTATTCATCTTACGGACACGATGGAATAGTGAAAGATGGTGAGATTGTAAATGATGAAACAGTGGAGGCTTTGGTAAAAATGAGTATTAGTCATGCACAGGCCGGGGTCGATATGGTTGCTCCCAGCGATATGATGGACGGAAGAATTGGGGCCATCCGCCAGGGATTTGAGGAGAATGGGTTTACTAAAACCGGCATCATGGCCTACAGTGCCAAATATGCCAGTTGCTTTTATGGCCCCTTTCGCGACGCATTGGACAGCGCCCCCGGCTTTGGCGATAAAAAGACTTACCAAATGGATTTTGCGAACCGCACCGAGGCTATAAAAGAAGCAATCATGGATGTGGAAGAGGGTGCCGATATCGTGATGGTCAAGCCCGGCCTGCCCTACCTGGATATTGTAAGGGAGGTAAGAAACGCAGTGGATGTTCCGGTTAGTGTGTATAACATCAGCGGCGAATATGCCATGATAAAAGCAGTAGCAAAAATGGGGTGGATAGACGAAAACAAAGCCATTATTGAAACCTTAACTTCTTTTAAGAGAGCCGGCGCCGACCTGATAGCGACCTATTTTGCAAAAGATGCCGCGAGACTTCTGGCAAAATAACCGGTTACCATATATCCAAAAATGAAAACAGTATTTCTTCTATAAAGATATGCTTGCCTAAAAAAATGGGTTGATTGTATCTGCTACCCAATTTCAAATTACTTACTGCTTATTTTTACCTAAATAATTCTTTTATGAGAGCACTTCATTTAGTGGCTGCACTGGTAATATTTACTTCGTGCAATACCAACCCCGAAGCGTCGCAGAATAATGCGGATAGTGCTGCAGACAAAAGTGACTATGTTAATGAAAAACTTGCCGGTTATGCTACTGTCAGGTTATCGGCGGATATTTCGAATCTTAGCGACAGCCAACGCAAAATGATTCCTTACCTTATTGATGCGGCCAAAATAATGGATACGCTGTTCTGGCTTCAAACGTATGGCAATCCCGACAGTTTACTAAACGCTGTAACTGATGCGAACACAAAAGAATTTATCACAATAAATTATGGCCCCTGGGATCGTTTAAACAACGATACACCCTTTATAGCAGGCATCGGAAAAAAACCGGAAGGAGCCAATTTCTATCCGCACGACATGACAAAGGAGGAACTGGAAAAAAGCGATGTAAAAGATAAGCAGGGGCAGTATTCAATTATACGCAGAGACAGTACCGGCAAACTGTATTCCATACCATATCACGTTGCTTTTAAAGAGCCGCTCGAACGTGCCGCCGGTTTACTTGCCAGGGCAGCAGACTATTCAACAGACCCGGATTTAAAAAAATTCCTGGCCCTGCGTTCGCAGGCTTTGGTTTCCGATAACTATAATCCATCGGACATAGCCTGGATGGACATGAAAAACAATTCGCTCGATATTATTATCGGGCCTATTGAAAATTATGAAGATGGCATGTACAACAGGCGCAATGCTTATGAAGCCTATGTACTCATCAAGGACAAAGAATGGACCAATCGACTCTCGAAATTTTTATCGGAGTTACCTGAATTGCAAAAGGGATTGCCGGTTGAAGTTCAATATAAAAAAGAGAAGCCCGGCTCTTCATCGCAATTGGCAGCTTACGAAGTAGTGTATTATGCAGGACATGCCAATAGCGGCGGCAAAACAATTGCCGTAAATCTTCCCAACGACGAAGAATTGCAGAAGACCAAAGGCACACGGCGGTCGCAACTAAAAAATGCAATGCGTGCCAAGTTCGATAAAATCATGATGCCTATTTCCAAAGAGCTCATAGATCCTTCGCAGTTACCGCAAGTGCAGTTCGATGCGTTTTTTGCTAATGTCATGTTTCATGAAGTAGCCCACGGTTTGGGTATCAAAAATACCATTAATGGTAAAGGCACGGTACGTGCGGCGCTGCAGGAACAAAGCTCCTGGCTTGAAGAAGCCAAGGCCGACATACTTGGTTTGTACATGGTAACCAAACTGGTGGAGAAAGGTGAATTACCCGGTCCGGTTGAAAATTATTACACCACTTTTATGGCCGGAATTTTACGCAGTGTTCGTTTTGGTGCAGGCGAAGCGCACGGAAAAGCAAACATGCTTTCATTTAACTTTTTAAAAGAAAATGGCGCATTTGAAAAAACTGCAGATGGCCATTATAAAGTAAACTATGATAAGTTTCGCACTGCTATAAATGACCTGAGCAAACTTATTTTAACCTTACAGGGCAATGGAGATAAAGCTGGTGTAACCGCCCTGTTAAAAGACAAAGGGTTGATAAAACCAGACCTTCAAAACGACCTCAATAAATTGCAGCAAAAGGGCATACCTGTTGACATTATATTTGAACAGGGTGCTGATGTTCTGGGTCTTAAATAGGTTAACAAAATGCTTGGCCTATTGAAAAATATTTCAACCATTCATACAAATTATCTAATGATCTGTCAGTTGCAAAAGTTATGATAACAAAAAGTAAAGAATTGTTCGACCGTGCTCAAAAATCCATTCCGGGTGGTGTAAACTCACCTGTTCGTGCCTTTAAAAGCGTAGGGGGAACGCCACGGTTTATCAGCCATGCAAAGGGCGCTTACCTATACGATATTGATGGCAATTTTTATATAGACTATATAGCCAGTTGGGGGCCAATGATTTTGGGGCATGCCTATGAACCAACCGTGAAAGCCATTCAGGAATATGCGCAATATTCAACTTCGTTTGGGGCACCTACTGAGTTAGAGGTGCAGATGGCGGAACTCATTATTAGCATGGTGCCCAATGTGGACCTGATACGCATGGTGAGCAGCGGCACTGAAGCATGTATGAGTGCATTACGACTGGCTCGTGGCTATACCGGTCGCAATAAACTAATAAAATTCGAAGGCCATTATCATGGGCATGCCGATAGCTTTTTGGTAAAGGCCGGCAGCGGGGTAGCCACGCTTAATATCCAAACTGTACCAGGCGTTACAGCCGGTGTTGCAAATGATACACTCACCTGTGCCTTTAACGACCTGGAAGCCGTAAAAAAACTGGTGGCCGATAATAAAGGAGAGATAGCCTGCATTATTACTGAACCGGTAGCGGGTAATATGGGCTGCGTTTTGCCGCAGCCAGGTTTTCTGGAAGGCCTGAGACAGATTTGCGATGAAGAGAAAATCGTCCTTATTTTTGATGAAGTGATGACCGGATTTAGATTGGCAGCAGGCGGAGCGCAACATAGATTGGGTGTTAATGCAGACCTGGTGACTTATGGTAAAGTGATAGGTGCAGGTATGCCTGTAGGCGCATTCGGAGGTAAGCGACAGATCATGCAGCATATAGCGCCCCTCGGCAACGTGTACCAGGCAGGAACGCTGAGCGGTAACCCGATTGCTATGATCGCCGGTTATACGCTTTTGACCGAACTAAAAAACAATCCGGCCATCTACCAGCAATTGGAAGACAAGACCATTTATCTGCGCAACGGATTGGATGCGGTTTTGAAAGAATGGGGAGAGCCGTATGTCATAAACCAACTCGGCTCCATGATCAGTGTACACTTTAGCGATCACCCGGTAGTTGACTTTACCACTGCAGCGTCGGCCGATAACGAACGGTTCAAAAAATTCTTTCATGCCATGTTAGACCGCTCTATTTACTTGCCGCCTTCAGCATTTGAAAGCTATTTTTTAAACAATGCCCTTAGTTATACTGATTTAGATATTACCATCAATGCAGCCAGGGAAAGTTTAAAAGAGATCGTGTAAAAATTAGCGATAAAAGGGTTGTTTTCAATATTCATGGCAATAAGTTCCGGTTGATTGCAGATGTGGAATACCGGTTTGGAATTGTTTTTATTGTTTGGATCGGTACCCATAAAGATTACGACACTATCAATGTAAAAACAATTAGTTATGTTAAAGCCAATTAAAAGCGAAGAAGACTGCGAAGCAGCACTGGAAAGGATCTACACACTTATGCAACCGACTTTAGTGCCTGGCACCATAGCTGCAGATGAATTGGAAGTGCTTTCAATCCTGGTGGAAGATTACGAAAAAAAACAACATGCCTTACCCGCACCAAATCCTATCGAAGCTATTAAATTTAGAATGGATCAGTCCGGCATCAGCGTAGCCGAAATAAATAAAATTTTCGGTGGAAGAAGTAGAAAGTCGGAAGTCTTTTCAGGTAAGCGCAAACTCAGTATCGGCATGATTCGTTCTCTGCACAAAAAATTAAAAATACCTGCAGAAAGCCTTATAAGTGAATACTGAAAAACTCAACAATTTTACGTTCTTCCCGCCTGCGGGCTCAGCAATTCGCAAGGCTTAAGTCCTGTATGTTTTTTAAACGCGGTTGAAAAGTGCGAGATAGAAGAATATCCCAGCAAGGCCGAAACATCGGTTACGCTTAATCCTTTTTCGTACAACAGGTATTTGGCATGCTCCATACGCTGTTGCTGGTAAAAATCAAAAATGGTTGTGCCAAAAATTTCTTTAAAACCCTTTTTCAGGTAACACTCATTAATAGCCACCTTGCGGCTCAGTTCCTTAATGGTAATGGGGTCACCAATATGTTTCAATAAAATCTCCCGGGCATTTAATATCTTTTCCCGGTCAAGATCGTTGGCTAAAAATTTACAGCTGAAACCCTCTTCTTTTTCATCTACCAAACACTCCAGGCTGTACAGCAGCAATTCATGAATTTTGGCATTTACAAAAATATTCTCCAGGCTACCTGTATAACTGTGGTTCAATAAAGAATCCAGCACATTGCGCTTACGGCCGCAAACCGGAAACGTTTTGGTAAAAGAACTGGGGTGTTTAAAAGCAACCACATCGTCTTTTCTGTTGCTAAGCTTTACGTTGTGGGTAAATTGATTAAGAAAGCTGGCAGTAAAATGAAAGGTATAAACATCAACGGTTTGCAATTTTCCACTACAGTTATTGGTTGGCAGCTCGTTACATTTGGCGCAACTCTTTTCTTCGCAATACCGGTTTCCAATGCTGCAATACCTTAATTCCAGGTAATTTTTCTCGGGGCGGTTAGCATGAAAATGGTAAACCATCATACCGGTATCATCGGCATTCAGATTATGCTGGGCATAATACCGCTTAATTGAATACTGTATAGACCCAGGAATGTTCTGTTCCTTTTGAAACAACAGGTCCATAGAAGGATCCACCAGATCGTGGCTGGCAATTTTTAATATATCGAGCGGTTTTAGCATTAAGCTGCAAATTTACAATTATTAGCCCCATACCACCGGTTTAAGCTTAAAGACCGGCGGATTTTTACAATTCTATTACTTTATTCACGCTAGCACGATGTTTAAACAACAAAATATCAACATATTTAAAAAAAATTAAAGTGCTAGCCTTCAAAACCAGGGTTCTATTAAAAATTTTCCTGGTTTAAGACCAACTTTTTTTGTTGATTTCAGGCAGTAGAATTGATGCTTTTTAAGGCAAAAAAACCCGTTTATTTACTTACCTTTGCGCACTTGCAAAAAACAAACAAACAGCAGGAAAATCAATCATTTATGAGCGAAGAAATTGTAAACGACGCAGCAGCGCAAAATAAAAATTATGGCGCCGATAGTATACAGGTTCTCGAAGGGTTAGAAGCAGTGCGGAAAAGACCGGCCATGTACATTGGTGATGTGGGGGTAAAAGGGTTGCATCATCTTGTATATGAAGTAGTTGACAACAGTATAGATGAAGCGTTGGCGGGATATTGCGACAAAATTGACGTAACCATACATGAAGATAATTCGATCAGTGTCAGTGACAATGGTCGTGGAATACCTACCGCCATCCACACCAAAGAAAACCGAAGTGCACTTGAAGTGGTAATGACGGTGTTGCATGCCGGTGGAAAATTTGACAAGAATACGTATAAAGTGAGCGGCGGTTTGCACGGTGTTGGTGTAAGTTGTGTTAACGCACTAAGCACCACCTTAAAGGCAACTGTACACCGCGAAGGCAAGCTATTTGAGCAGGAATACCATTGCGGCGTTCCCGCCTACCCGGTAAGAGAAATTGGCACATCAGAAATAACCGGAACTACCATTCATTTCTGGCCCGATTACAGCATTTTTATTGTTTCGGAATACAACCGAGAAATTTTGGAGGCCCGCCTGCGCGAATTAAGCTACCTGAACCGAAAGATAAATATCAATATAACCGACCTGCGCGAATTGGACGAAGAAGGAAAACCCTATTTCAAAAACTTTTACAGCGAAGGAGGAATTGTTGAGTTTGTTGAAATGCTCGACAAAAACGGGCATCGCACGCCGCTCATCCCCAACACTTTATTTGTGGAAGGGCATGATGAAGTCAGTAACGTAGCGGTTGAAGTGGCAATGACCTACAACGACGATTTCAAAGAACATATTTTTTCCTACGTAAATAACATCAACACCATTGAGGGCGGAACCCATGTTACCGGGTTTCGACAGGCACTTACCCGTGTTTTTAAAACCTACGGCGATAAAAACGGTCTTTTCGAAAGAGCCAAGGTAGTGGTAGAGGGAGATGACTTTAGAGAAGGCCTTAGCGCAATTATTTCGGTAAAGGTTCCGGAACCACAGTTTGAGGGACAGACAAAAACAAAGCTGGGTAATAACGAGGTGAGCGGTATTGTGCAAACAACCGTTGCCCGTGCCCTGGAAATTTTTCTGGAAGAAAACCCACGTGAAGCCAAAAATGTTATTTCAAAAATCGTTTTGGCAGCGCAGGCGAGGGTAGCGGCAAAAAAGGCCCGCGAAATGGTACAGAGAAAAACTGTTTTAAGTGGTGGCGGATTGCCTGGTAAACTGGCTGACTGCTCTGAGCGTGATCCTACAAAAACTGAACTGTACCTGGTAGAGGGAGACTCGGCTGGTGGTACCGCCAAGCAAGGCAGGGAGAGAAGTTTCCAGGCTATTTTGCCGTTGCGCGGTAAGATATTGAACGTTGAAAAAGCGATGGAGCATAAGATCTACGAAAATGAGGAGATCAGAAACATGTACACCGCTTTGGGCGTCACCGTTGGCACCCCCGAAGATCCAAAACAATTGAACCTGGCAAAACTTCGCTATCATAAGCTGATCATTATGACCGATGCCGATGTGGATGGAAGCCACATTGCCACACTGATACTGACTTTCATTTTCCGTTACATGAAAGAATTGGTGGAAGCAGGATATGTTTACATAGCGCAGCCGCCATTATTCCTGGTTAAAAAGGGAAAAGAACAAGAATACGCCTACAGCGAAGAGCAGCGCAAAATGTGGGTGGAAAAATTAGGCGGCGGAAACGATGCCAGCGTAAATATTCAGCGGTATAAGGGACTGGGAGAAATGAACAGCGAACAGTTGTGGGAAACAACAATGGACCCTGCCCGCAGAACTTTGAAAAAAGTAACCATCGAAAGCCTTGCAACGGCCGACCAGGTATTTAGTATGTTAATGGGCGACGATGTGCCGCCACGCCGTGCTTTTATAGAAAGCCACGCCAAGTATGCAAAAATTGACGTGTAAGTTCTTTGTTCAGCTCAAAAAAACGATCAAATCGGCGTAATCGATTGGAAATAAATCACTATTGTCCGAGATAGAAATGGGTAAAATCTACAAAAGCCATAATTGGGCAAAAAATTGAAGATTAGTGCTCTGAGCTTGCCCTATTTGAGATTTTAAAAAAATATTTTTCGGTTATTCAATTCTCAGGGCCTGTCTCAAAAGCAGGGGGCCTATTTTTGAGACTAATGGCTTGTAAATAAATCTGCCGATACTACAGATTTTTTATACCGCAATCTCTTTTTATTATGTAATGCAAGCAGCCCTTTTATGCTGATATAGCTGGGTAGATGCATTCTAAGTATACTCACCATATTACTGAATGCCATTTTTGATTTGTTTTGAAAATGAATGTGGCTTAATAAGAGAAGAGCAATTAAAGCACACCAAATT
>JBBRCW010000108.1:0-18618 GCA_038204535.1 Chitinophagales bacterium
CCACCCCCCAATCCGCACCCCGCACTCCGCACTCGGCAATGGCCACTCGGCACTTGTCAATTGGCAATAGGCAATCGGCAATAGGCAATAGGCAATGGGCAATGGGCAATAGGCAATAGGCAATAGGCAATGGGCAATAGGCAATGGGCAATGGGCAATGGGCAATAGGCAATGGGCAATAGGCAATGGCCAATAGGCAATAGGCAATGGGCAATAGGCAATGGGCAATAGGCAATAGGCAATGGGCAATGGGCAATGGGCAATGGGCAAGTGGCGAAAGCCAATCAGCAATTAGAAATAGGCAAGTTTTAAAATTAATCTTAAAATAATTGATATGAGTAATAAGAAAATAAATGGATCCAGGCTTAATTTTAAAATTGCCAATTGGAATTTTCCTCTTTGCTTATTGCTTATTGCCTTTTGCCTATTGGTTCTTTCTTGTAAAAGCAAAACCGAAACGGCAATCGACAAAAACGAGTACTATACCTGCAGTATGCATCCGCAGATCATGGAGGATAAGCCGGGTTTATGTCCCATTTGCCATATGGATCTGATAGTGGTAAAAAAGACCAATACGGCTGCCGATGAGATTGCGCTGAACGATGAACAGATACGTTTGGGAAATATCCAGTCCGATACCATACGCAATGGAATGATGGGCGACCAGGTGGTTTTAACGGCCACGCTTAATGCCGATGAAACAAAAGTGAACAGCATGAATGCGCGTATAATGGGTCGCATAGATCATTTGTATTTTAAAAATGCTGGAGACTATGTTTCCAAAGGCGCACGCTTGTACGACCTCTACAGCGAGGAACTTAATAATGCCAAACAGGAATATTTAGCTGCCATCGAAAGAAAGGAGAAGCTGGATAATTCCATCATAGACTTTAACCGGCTGATTGAAAGCGCCAAAACAAAACTGCTGTTGTGGGGTATGAGCGAAGCGCAGGTAAGTGAACTGGAAAAGTCAAAAAAGGCATCGCCGCTTACGGCTTTTTACAGCAGCGAGTCTGGTTTTATAACAGAGCTACCGGTTATGGAAGGCCAGTATGTAAACGAAGGCGGAACGGTAATGAAGCTGGCCAATCTATCGTCGCTTTGGGCCGAGGCGCAGGTGTATGCATCCCAACTTTCAGGCATTGAAAAGAATGCCGGTGCAATCGTCCGTTTTCCCGACCTTCCCGGTAAGGATATAAAAGGGAAGATCGAATTCTTTAATCCCGAAATAGCGACCGATACACGTGTAAACCTGGTGCGGGTAACAGTGCCCAACGGCAGCGGCCAATTAAAGCCGGGTATGCCAGCTTATGTAATTATAAAAAGCAAACAGATCAACGCACTTACATTGCCTTCGAACGCCGTGTTACGCGATGGCAAGATGAATGTGATTTGGCTGCAAACCGGTGCAAACATTTTTAAAATGAAAATGGTGGAAACCGGTATGGAGAGCGGCGATCGTATTGAAATAAAATCTGGCATTGAGAACGGTGATGTGGTGGTGACCAATGGCGCTTACCTGATAAACAGCGAGTATATTTTTAAAAAAGGCGCCAACCCAATGGCGGGTATGAAAATGTAAAAGGAAAAGAAAAATGAAGTTCACACCAAAGTCAATATTTAAAAAATAGACTGCTGGTAGTGATATTGTTTGCATTAAGACATTTTATTCCTAAACCAAAGAAAAATATATCGGATTCAATAACTGAAACGTCAATAGATTAGCTATATCCTGTACCTGACAGTGTGAGGCATATTTTGAAGGTAGCCTGTTATGATTGTCACAGTAATAATACACGCTATCCCTGGTAAAGCAATTGGCAACCTTTTGCCTGGTATTTAAACAATCACATTACAGAAGGGAAGAAAGAATTGAATTTTGATAAATTTGGAAATTATTCTTCAAGGCAACAAAAAAGAAAATTAAAATGAACCGCCAGTCAGATAGAGGATAGCGAAATGCCTTTATCATCTTATAAGCTGCTGATTAATTGCTGAAAGATGATAACCAACGCAAGGAGATTAATGCTGCTATTATCATAATCCGGCTTACCATATGAAGCTGATGCAGATGATAATGAATACCGGTTGTAGTAGGCAAATGATGGGTCAAAACATTATGCCAGATCCCGGCATGATGAATGTGATGACGGAACAAATGATGAATATGGCAGACAAAGATTCAATGATGGGTAAAAACATGATGCAGATGATGCAGCAAAAGCCGATGATGATGAAAATGATGAATGCCGGTAAAAAATGGATGATGGTAAAATGAAAATGCAGTAAGGGTCCTGATTATTACAAAAACATTAAAACAATTCGATGCACAATAATTCATGGGGCTGGGGTATGGGTTGGGGCATGTGGCTCATTCCGATTGTAGTGGTACTCGTCATTGTCATAATGTTGAAAGGCAGGACTAAAAAGTAAAATCAATATAAGATGGATTCCTGAAAATTGCATTTCAAAAATTATTCAATGCTTTTAGGGTATCAGCCTTTATGATTTATATCATTATTTTAACTGATGATCCTCATTTCAAATTGACGGTTATTGACTCATCTTTACTAAAATGAATTAAAACTTGAAGAGAATTATTGCCATACTATTCCTGTTTGTTTATAGCGGCACTGCATTTGCATTTACTGTAAAAGCTCATTTTTGTGGAGGTCAGTTTGCAGGAGTAGCAGTTTCTAATTTTGGTGGTTCTGTTCATTGCGGTTGCGATCATTCAAAACATACACACCAAGGTTGTTGCAATGATAAAATTGTTTCCGCTAAAACCGATAATCATAAAACTACTCAACAATACACTTTAGATAATAATTTTTCGAAAAGCCCTGCACTTGAATTTATTATTAATAATATGCAGGATTTTACTAATTTCTATATCGACATTAAATGTCAAAATCTGCATCAGGCAGAAACGGTCCGAAGTAATATCCCTTCTCTTAATATTTTTCTTTGCATTTTTCGCATTTGATACCCGTTCCTTGCATTTCCATCCCATTCAGATTTTGAGAATAATATCTGACATTACTCAATTTGCTATAATTAGAAAATAATATTATGAAAAAGATAATCCTTTTATCCATTGCATTATTTATTGTTTCTTCTGCTCTTTTTGCTCAAACAAAAGCCGGTAGAATTGATACCACAAAACATACAACTTTTTATACCTGTCCGATGCATGACGGCATATCAATGAAGATGCCAGGTAACTGTCCAATATGTGGCATGAAGCTCCAGCTTTCAAAAAAGGAGCAAATGAAGAAGGCTGTAACAAAAAACTATACCTGTCCTGTACACCTGAATGTAACCAGCCATGACCCGGGAAAATGCCCACAGTGTGGAAGAAAAATGAACCTGTCCCCAAAAGAACAAATGAAAGCTGAAGTAATGAAAATATATACCTGTCCCATGCACCCGCAGGTTGCGCTTGATAAAGAAGGTAAATGTCCTAAATGTGGTACTGCTTTGGTGGAAAAGAAACAAAACAAATAGCTTCAGGCGCTTTTTAATAATAAATATTGACTAATCATTTAAACATACAACTATGTTTCACACATATAACGACCACTTCTGGGGAATGCATTTTATCTGGTGGATCATCTGGATCTTTTTTATCATCTGGATATTTGCCACTCCCTGGGATATTCCCGGTCAAAGAACTATAAAAGATACCCCATTGGATATTCTTAAGAAAAGATTTGCCAGAGGAGAGATAATGAAAGAAGAATTTGATGACATGACAAAGCAAATCGAAAAAAATTGAAGAACCGTTAAATAGTAATCTTTATGAAAAAACATACCATTTGGATGATCATTGGCTGTGGCCTTCCCTTATTGCTGATATTTTTTGCACCAGCATTGGGGTTGGGATCTGGCACAACCCTTTTCGTATTTATATTGGTCATGTTTGCTTGTCATTTGTTGATGCCGATGCATCAACATGGAGGGCATAGCCATGAAGAGAAACAACAAAATTCAGAAACAACTAAAACAGAAAGTCATGCACACCATCATTAATGTAAAAAAATTTGGTTTAGCCGTAGGTCTAACCGGAGCCTTATTGTATTTGGGATGTATGATAGTTATGGCGACGGTGGGTCATAATGGGTCTGTAAAATTTTTTAACAGCCTGCTTCATGGTTTAGATGTTTCAACTGTTCTTCGTATGGAAGTGCCCTTGTGGGAAGCCGTAATTGGGATTGTAGAAACATTTGTTCTCGGCTGGCTGATTGGGGGCTGCATTGCCGGGTTTTATAATGCAGTTTCATTTAAGAAAAATAATAAATCAGATTTAAGTAATGTGAACGGAAACTAATTCTATATAGAATAACCGAATTTCTATATAGTAGAGTCGCCATTTAAAAAAAATTCAATGAAAATATTATTAGCAACAGATGGATCTACACACAGCAACGCTGCGGTGGAAGAAATAGCCAACAGGCCATTTCCTGGGGGCACACAGGTACTTATAATATCAGCTTTTGTGAGCACGGCATTAATTGTATCCTCTCCGGCACTAATGGGCGGGCTGGCGGGGAATTACGAAGAAGCAGATACACTCGCCCAAAAACTTGCAGAAGATGCAGTTAAAGTTGCCTCTGAAATCATAAAAGAAAAAAATCCCTCTTTATCAATATCCACCAAAGTAATTAATGAATCGCCAAAATACGGCATTCTAAAGGAAGCTGAGACGTTCACCGCTGATTTAATTGTAGTTGGTTCACATGGTCAGGGAGCCCTATCACGCTTTCTGCTTGGTTCAGTTTCACAGGCAGTGGCATTGCATGCTGACTGTTCAGTAGAGATTGTTCGTAAGCGCGGTTGGAACGATACAAACAAAAATCCTTCAAAGACCATGTAGCAAAAGCACACCACAATGTTCTGAATGATTTTATTTTCCCGATGCCTATCAAAGGGCTTTCATACTAAAGCTTGGTTGAATATTTATTAAAAATAAAATAAGGACAAATGAAAAAAATTAAAGTTGCAGTAAATGGATATGGTGTTATTGGCAAGCGTGTAGCTGACGCAGTAGCACTACAAGACGATATGGAGCTTGCAGGTGTTTGTGATGTGATTACAGACTGGCGGATTAAAATGGCCGGAGAAAAGAATTACCCGGTCTTTGCTTTTGATGAAACAGTCCGGAATAGTATGAATGAGGTGGGTATTTTGGTCGGAGGCACTCTGTCCAACCTGATAGAAGCAGCAGATATTATCGTGGACTGTACCCCGAAGAAAATAGCCGCACAAAACATAGCACAATACCGGAAGATGAATAAAAAATTCATTGTGCAGGGCGGTGAAAAGCATGAAACCACGGGGCATTCTTTCAGTGCAGAAAATAATTATGAAACGGCATTGGGGCTTGACTGTACCCGTGTGGTGTCCTGCAATACTACTTCTATCGTCCGCACACTCACCGCATTAAAAAATGCCGGATTGCTCAAAAAAGCAAGAGGCACATTATTGCGCAGGGCTACCGACCCGTGGGAAAGCCACCTGAACGGTATCATGAATACACTTGTGCCAGAAAAGGATATCCCCAGCCATCAGGGACCCGATGCGCAAAGTGTTGACCCATCTCTCGACGTTATTACTGCTGCGGTGAAAGTGCCGGAAACATTAAGTCATCTTCATTACTGGAATGTGCAATTAACGAAGCAGGCAGCAAAGGAAGAAGTGCTGGAAGCTTTAAATACTTCAACACGAATAGCTATGATTGAATATAGTGAAGGGTTGCAGGCTAATAATGTCATTAAAGAATTGATGCTGGCAATAAACCGGCCGTATGGTGATATGTACGAAGTGGCTTTGTGGAAAGATATGCTGAAGGTTGTTGGAGATGAATTGTTTTATGCTTATGTAGTGGATAACCAGGCTATCGTTATTCCGGAAACTATTGACGCGATAAGAGCGTTGACAGGAATGGAACAAGATGCCAAAAAATCAATTCTTAAGACGAATGAAAGCCTGGGCGTACAACAAAAGTTTTATTAAATAATGAGTGGATGAAAAGATGATTTTATACTGGTTTAAAGTACAATCAGCAAAGGCGGCTAACAAAGAACTTGTAAAAAATTATGAGAGGAAAGTAATACAAGAAATCCTGTTGGGATACTGGCAGAAATATCTGCAGTTATAAAAGGACGTTCCCGCCATACCCACTATAGGTGGCTCGGTTATGGTACATCTTGCAGAAATGTCAACAGCCTTTTACCAGGAATTAACAAAAAGGGGCAAGAGTAAAAAAGAAGCAACATAATTGTTTTATGATATTGCTTGGGAAGTCTATGTAAAAATGGGCCGATTCTCCTGGTGGTTAGCTGCAAAGGGCGATAAAAAAATTACTACAGAATTACTACAGAATTACTACAGATTACTTAATGCAACACGACTGTTCAGGACTTTCCCATTCAGTAGCCCGTCTTATGGTTGGCAGAATGTAAAGACTCCTGATACTGTTGTTGGTTTCAATTGTGTAAAATGCCTGGTAACGGAATACTTTCAATCAAAAGGCCTGTCAGAGTTTTGTACTAAAACCTGTTGTGCGCTTGATTACCCATTGGCAGAACTATGGCATGCAAAACTGGAGCGAACCGGAAGTATTGCAAGTGGAGCTGATAAATGTGATTTCAGATGGATATTGAATGATAAAAATATTAATTTATGAAATCATTTAAAGACCTGGACCTTTCCCCCAAACCAGGAAAAAAATATTGGGTAAACTGTCATCGGGAATGGCGAAAGGAGTTTATCTACTTTTTATTGGTTGACCGTTTTCATGATAGTAATAGGAGACATACTGTAGAATTTAATACCCGTAATACCGGTTTTGGCGATAGTGAGCAGTTGGCCAAACTATGTGGAGGAACTACAAGAGGCATTCTTGCCCGCCTTGATTATATAAAAAAACTCGGTTGTACGGCTATCTGGCTTAGTCCCGTTTTTAAAAATAATCCAAAGGCATACCACGGCTATACAATTGAAAATTACATGGAAATAGATGAACGTTTTGGCGCAAAAGGTGATTTGGAAGACCTGGTTGAAAGAGCGCATAGTTATGAAATCCGCGTTTTCCTTGATATAGTGCTTCACCATAGCGGCGATAACTGGAATTATCATGGTGAGAAAGATTATTATTACTATCAGGGAATGGAGTTCCCTTTTGGAAACTGGCGTTACGACAATAGCCCTGAGCCAGTTGAATTACGAAATCCTGCTTTATATGGGCGTAAAGGGCAGATTCGAAATTTTGATGACTATCCTGAAACAAGAGAAGGCGATTTTTTTGATTTAAAAGCGTTTAAAAATGATGAATCTAAAGAAGCGCTTGATGTGCAAGTGTTACTAATTGCTATCCATTGTTATTGGATAAGGGAGTTGGATATAGATGGCTTTCGCCTGGATGCGGTAAAGCATATGGGTGAAGTTGCCATTAGCCGCTTTTCATCGTATGTGCGGGAGTATGCTTATAAACTGGGCAAAAGAAATTTTTTCATTTTCGGAGAATTGGTGGGTGCGGATGAAATGGCAAATCATTACGTAGGCCCAAAAACGCTTACACCAGGCGACCGTAACATTTATTACGGCCTTAATTCTGTGCTTGACTTTCAATTGTATTTTGTTTTAGCTGGTGTAATTAAAGGAAAAGATTCGCCAGGCAAATTGATTGAGCGTTATGACGCCTTGCAGAAAAATGCTTTAAACAGAGGTGAGGACGGTGAATTTTTGGTAACTTTTTTAGATAATCATGACCAGGTAGGTCAGGATATGAAACATCGTTTTGGTTATGACGCAGAGCCGCCGCAAATTATTGCAGGCGTTGCTTTTCTGTTGTGTGCATTAGGCGCACCCTGCATTTATTATGGCACGGAACAAGGGCTGGATGGATGTGGTAAAGACGACCACTATGTAAGAGAATGCACATTTAATCCGGATGATAAGAACACAAAAGTTCTAAACCCGCAATTATCCATTTACAAAGCCATATCATCAATTGCCCAATTCAGAAATCAAAGTAAAGACTTAAGATTTGGGCGAATGGTCATGCGGGAAATATCAACAGATGGCATCCATTTTAAACTTCCCGATTGCGAAATATGTTCACTTGCTTTTTCCAGGATATTATATGACAAGGAAGTTTTGTTTGTATTCAACTCCTCTTCCAGCACCGTAAAACAGGAATATGTGTTGGTGGATTGCCAGCTTAACAAAACCCGAAAATGGATGGAGCCAGTGTATGGAGGTAAAAGTAATGTAGATATCCAGCATTCAGAAGATCCTGCTAATCCTGTTTGTTACATTCATCTTTATTTAAAACCCATGCAATTAGTGATATTAAAAAATTACAAATGAAGCTGAGAAAAAAGTTTCGGCTGCAAAAATAATTCAGTATGAAAACAGCAATATTCAGTTCACATAAATTTGAAAAGCCTTTCCTTGACAAAGCCAGCAATGGCAGCCATGAGTTGGTATATTTTGATGTTCGGCTAACCCGGGATACGGCAGTTTTTGCAAAAGGTTGCGAGGCGGTTAGCCTTTTTGTAAGCGATGATGCCTCAGCGCCTGTCCTGGATATACTCTTTACAAGCGGGGTAAAATACATTGTACTTCGCTCGGCAGGTTTTAATAATGTGGATTTAAAAAAAGCAAGGGAGTTGGGAATAAGGATAGCAAGAGTTCCGGCATATTCGCCTTATGCAGTTGCAGAGCATGCCGTGGCGCTGATGCTTGCACTAAACCGTAAGCTCATTCGGGCGCATAACCGCATTACTGATATGAATTTTTCTTTAGATGGATTAACGGGTTTTGATATGCATGGGAAGGCAGCAGGTATAATAGGTACCGGCAAAATTGGGGTAATAGTGGCCCGTATCCTGTATGGTTTTGGTTGCAGAATACTGGCATATGATAAGTATAAAAATGAAGAAATAATACAGAAATATAAAGTTGAATATACGGATTGTATGTCGCTGTGTAGGCAATCCGACATTATCACACTTCATGTGCCACTTAATGATCAAACGAAATACATCATTAATCAATCATGTATTGATAACATGAAAAAGGGTGTTATGCTTATCAATACCAGTCGTGGCGGCTTAGTAAACACCAATAATGTAATACAAGCTTTAAAACAAGGTAAGATCGGATACTTCGGTATGGATGTTTATGAAGAAGAAGAAGGGCTTTTTTTTGAAGACCATTCAGAAGATGTTCTACAGGATGATACCATTGCCCGGCTTATGACTTTTCAAAATGTCCTTATCACCAGTCACCAGGGATTCTTAACCGCTACGGCTTTACAGAATATCGCGGAAACTACCATTCATAATCTGTCGTGTTTTGAGAAGAATACGGTTTGTGAAAATGAATTGAATTTGACGAATGCATTATAGTTAAAAAATAAAAAGGGCCACGAAAAATTGACCCCATTAATAAACGAAAAATAAATAAAAAGTTATGGAAAAATTAATCACACATACCTACCATATCGGTGGCATGAGTTGTGGCGGATGTGCTGCAACCGTAAAAAATAAATTATCTGAAGCAAAAGGAGTAACATCCGTTAACGTTGACCTCAGCAAAAAGCAGGCGGAAATCAACTCGTCAGAAGAAATAAAAACAGAAACGCTTCAGGAAGCTTTAAGCAAAACACATTATACTATTGCTGACTTGGAGCATAAACCAATTTAGGGCCGGTATTAAAATGGATGAATATTCACTAACAACTAAAATCTGAAATTATGCACATGTACGACGGTTATCATTTCTGGGGAATGCATCTTTTATGGTGGTTCATCTGGATCTTATTTTTAATCTGGATTTTCGCTACACCCTGGGATGTTCCCGGCCAGAGGAAAAAGAAAGACTCACCTCTTGATATTTTACAAAGGCGTTTTGCATCAGGGCAAATCACAAAAGAGCAATACCATGAACAAAAAGCAATTCTTGAAACTGATATAGCTAAATAATAAATCCAAATCATGCAAAATAAATTCAATAAATACTTAAATCATTCACCGCCTGAAAACAGGATGTTTACATGCCCTGCTTGTTGCTGAGAAGCAAAAAGTTTAATAAACAACCTCAGTTTGTATAATAACAAAATTAATTAACGAATAACGGTCAAAGGTCAATTAAACCTTTGGAAAAGGTATTTTCTCCCGGTGATGTTGTTTTTCTCGACCAATCCCCGACGCTCTTGCTGACTATCGGTTCCTAAATCTTTCTGAAGACGAAAAGCTTTTGGAAGCATTGAATGATGTTTCTTATAAAAAAATATTTTTCCTGGATTTTCTTCCGCTGGTGAATGATTATGCCCGTTCCGAAATGGCGACAGCACAGAAAAAATACATGCGTTGCTTACAGAAGTTTATGAATCACTACCGTTTCCTGGGATACATGTTTTTGTACTTAAACCTGATGAAAGAGTAGATTTTATATTAAAAACCCTGTGAATGAAAAGATGATGTCTTACTATATAAACCTGAACAACAATAATTTTTAAAATGCTGTTACAAAAAAACCTGGTAGTAATCTTAGTTGGACTGTTTTTAGTAATGGTAGGGTTCGGAATTACCTTGCCTGTACTTCCCTTTTATATAAAGAATCTTTCACTGGCCCAGGGTATTTCTTCACAGAATTTGTGGCTGCATGTTGGGCTTATAACCGGCATTTACCCATTCATGCAATTTCTTCTTTCTCCTTATCTCGGATCGTTATCCGACCGATTAGGAAGGAGGCCGCTTATTTTATACGGGCTGGCGGGATATTCCATATCAATGTTTTTGTTTTCAATAAGCGGGAGTATCCTGCTCCTATATATCTTTCGTTTACTGGCCGGAATATCTACAGCGGCATTTTTCATAGCATCGAGCGCCTACGTAGCAGATAATACGTCAGAAGATAAAAGAGGCGGTGGCATGTCTTTGTTAATCAGCGTGGCGAGCCTGGGCGTGGTAGCAGGGCCCTTAATTGGGAACCTGTTTTCTAAGACGGATATTACCATAGGTCAGATTACAATAGATAAATATTCCTTGCCTTTTTCCCTATCTGCGATTTTAGTTTTGCTGGTTTGTGGCTTTTTATTTTTTTCATTAAAAGAATCATATAATAGTCGCCATGAAGAAATAATTGATACAAATAATAAAGAAAGAAAATCAGTATTCATCATCTTAAAATCCATTAAAAAATCATTTGTGCTGTTACTCTTTCTTTCTTTTATAACCCAGCTTTCACTGGCTATGTTCGAAGGTACTTTTGCATTGCACTCACAACGCCTTTTTCAATTTGACGTTAAACAAATGGGCTTTGTATTTATTGTTTGCGGCTCGGTAATGGGGCTGCTGCAATTAGGGCCTGTAGCCTGGTTAATTAATTGGAAGGGTGAAAGGGCGCTGCTTCCTTATGGGCTTTTGATTTTAGGTATTGGCATGTCCCTGCTAATGCTATCTTCTGAAATTGGATTCATTTTATTTTTTGTTTCCATTGTTGCAGCCGGAATGGCGATTCTAACCCCCTGCCTCGCTTCATTAGTTACAACAGAGTCAGGCAAAAATTATGGAACCGCATTGGGCATCTATAGTTCTGTAAATAGTTTAGGGCAAATGCTGGGAATTATTTCAGGTTCTGTGATGATGATCTGGTTTGATCATTTGCCCTACTTTATTATTTCAATCATATTGTTTATTACAGTCTTTATCACCTTTACCGGGCTTAAATTAAAAAATATCCCGTTTAAAAATATTTAACCAATAAAATTCACAATCATGACAGACATTACCATCAACATTAAAACAGGTTCGGAGAATAGCGAACCCAAGGTCACCACTACTACAGACAATACTACGTCCGCTGTTCCAAAAACAGAGTCACCAAAGGTGGAAACTCCGAAAACAGAAACAAAGGAGGAAACTATGTCGGAAGAAGAATCTCCAAAGAATGAGGACTCAAAGAAAATGGACATGACCGAAGAGGAACATGTAAAAATGAATGCGGATAAAACCAACCTTTCGGAAGAAGCTGCTCCAAAACAGGAAGTTACGAAAGAAGAAATGAAGGATGATGCAGTTTCTGAAAAGCCCTCAACTGAAGAGAAATCTTCTGATGAAGAAGACGCAAAAAAAATGGACATGTCCGAAGATGAGCATGCAAAAATGGGTTCAAAAAAGGAATAACCTAAAAGTGTAAACAGTAAAATTGACTATTATGGCAAAAATTACTATCAATATCAACACGGACGGCGATGAACCAAAGGTTACAACTACAACGGAAAATGCTAACGCTGATGCTCCTGAAGTAGGGCCTTCAAAAGAGGAAACTCCGAAAGAGCAACCGAAAGAAGAAACTCCGAAAGAACAGTCGAAAGAAGAAACTCCGAAAGAGGAATCTCCAAAAGAAGAATCTCCGAAAGAAGAAACTTCTTCGGAAAAAGGATCCACAAAGGATGAATCTCCAGAGAAAAATGACTCAAAGAAAATGGATATGTCTGACGAAGAGCATGCTAAGATGGACCACAGCAAGATGGATCATTCTAAAACGGACATGACCAAAGACGAGCATTCCAAAATGGATCATAGTAAAATGGATCATGGAGCAATCCCCATGGGTATGGCAGGGCACGACCATCATAAAATGATGATCAAGGATTTTAAAAAACGCTTTTGGGTATGTTTGATTATTACCATTCCCATTCTCGTTTTCTCACCAATGATCCAGGGTTTCGCTGGTTATAATTTCTTATTGCCAGGCAATCAATACATCCTTTTGGCGCTTTCGTCTTTTGTTTATTTCTGGGGTGGCTGGCCATTTCTGAAAGGCTTTTGGGGCGAAATAAAAGAAGGCTCACCGGGCATGATGACATTGATTGCTATGGCTATTTCCGTAGCCTATTTCTATAGCGCGGCTACGGTACTTGGGTTGCAGGGAGTTGACTTTTTTTGGGAATTAGCCACCCTGATAGTAATTATGTTGCTGGGCCATTGGCTGGAAATGAAATCGGTGCTTGGCGCTTCAAAGGCTTTGCAATTACTGGTGAGTATGATGCCCGCCGAAGCCCATAGGGTAAAAGCAGATGGACAAGTAGAAGATGTAAAACTGGAGGTGCTGGAGCAAAATGATGTGATTATGATCAAACCAGGTGAAAAAGTTCCGGCTGATGGTATCATCATAGAAGGTAGCAGTTATTTAAATGAAGCCATGCTAACCGGAGAATCCAAACCTGCAAAAAAAGAGGTTGAAAATAAGGTAATAGGCGGCTCTATCAACGGCAATGGTTCCTTAAAAGTAAAAGTGGAACATACCGGCAAGGACAGTTATCTAAACAAAGTAATTACGCTGGTAGAAGAAGCGCAGAAGTCAAAATCAAAAATGCAAAACCTGAGTGACAGGGCTGCTAAATGGCTTACCTATTTAGCCTTGGGTATTGGTTTTGCTACTTTGGCTACCTGGTTAATCCTTGGCTTCCCGTTTGTTTTTGCATTGGAGCGTATGGTTACTGTTATGGTTATTGCATGTCCACATGCTTTAGGGCTTGCCATTCCTCTGGTAGTTGCTATCTCTACCGCAGTATCTGCACAAAACGGGCTGTTAATACGAAACCGAACTGCCTTTGAAGACTCACGAAAAATAACGACACTTTTATTTGATAAAACTGGCACCCTTACCAAAGGTGATTTTGGCGTTACCAGGATTGTATCGCTTGACAAACAATTTCCCGAAGATGAATTGTTGCGGCTTACTGTGGCATTGGAACAAAGTTCAGAACACCCGATTGCTGTTGGCATAGTTCGTAAAGCAAAAGAAAAAAAGATCAGTGTTCCCAAACCCGAAAAATTTAATGCAATAACAGGCAAAGGCGTTGAAGCAATTGTTGAAGGCAAACAAATAAAAGTAGTAAGCCCCGGTTATCTGAAAGATAAAAATATAGAGATACCTAAAGATGCCTATAGCAGCGAAGCAGAGACGGTGGTGTTCATTATTATAGGTGAAAAACTTGCCGGTTATATAGCCCTGGCTGATGAGATAAGACCAGAAAGCGCCGAAGCCATTAAAGTGTTTAAAAAGAATGGTATAAAGGTGTTGATGGCTACAGGAGATAATGATAAAGTAGCAAAAGCGGTAAGCGATCAGTTAGGCCTCGATGGATATTTTGCAGAAGTGCTGCCACACCAAAAAGTGGAAATCGTTAAGGATTTGCAAAGCAAAGGTGAGTTTGTTGCCATGACCGGCGATGGTGTAAATGATGCTCCGGCATTGGCACAATCAGATGTAGGAATTGCAGTTGGTTCCGGCACAGATGTGGCTGCGGAAACCGCTGATATTATTTTGGTAAACAGCAACCCACAGGATATTGCCAATCTAATTTTATTTGGGAAAGCCACTTACAAAAAGATGATTCAAAACTTGGTTTGGGCAACCGGCTATAACCTGGTTACTATACCGCTGGCTGCAGGTGTTTTGTATAATGCGGGTTTTGTTTTAGGTCCGGCAGTTGGTGCAGTGTTTATGAGCTTAAGTACAATAATTGTAGCTATAAATGCGCAATTGTTGAGAAAGAAAATAGGCAATAAATGAAACTTGAAATTGCAAAAAAAACGGTTTGTAGAAGTGAATAATTTTGAAAAAATGTATCACTTGTAAATAGGACAATAGCAAAGGATAAATAGACATCATGTACAAAAGAACTTTAGGCAGTGGTCCATTAAATATTTTTTATGTTCGGATGGATATGTATGACATAACTAAAAAGTAAAATATTTTTTAACACTAAAAATAGAATTTTTATGGAGATTTTAATTGCGGCAACTAAAACTTGTCAACACCGGCCTTTGCTTGAAGAAATATTTCATAACGCCTGGTTACCCTACAAAGTAATTTATTTTGAGGATCATCCCGAATTGATAGAAAAATATCAATTACAACATTCGCCGTTGTTGATTGTGGATGAAAAAGTAGAATCTATAGGGATGCCGGAAACTGATAAAATAAACGAGTTAATAGAAAATATGGACATATCGCAAATAAGAACCCCTAAAAGGGCCGAAAAGCAAATGATCCCTGGCAAAATAGGTCAGGAACCTGGTTTAGTAGAAGTTGATACCACCTGGGGAAGTATTCAGCCGATGCAGCCTGCAGATAGTATACTTACCATTGGGGAACAGGAAGTATTTCATCATAAAAGAAAGGACTTGCCCATTATTGATACACGAAAACCGGATTCCATGGATGAAGTAAGTATCGCGGGCTCAAAAAATATTCCCTATGATGAGTTAGTGGGAAGAATGGATGAGTTAGATAAAAACCATCCGAGTATATTTTTTTGTAACGGGCCACAATGCCCACAATCATCAACAGCTATAAAAAATCTTTTAGAAGCAGGTTATCCGGCAGATAAAATTTTATACTACAGGGGAGGAATGCATGACTGGATAACATTAGGTCTTCCTGTGCAACGATTATGAAAGTAGCAATTGCATGATTTTAATTATGCAATGAATTCAAGAACATTTGGAAATGGTGGAAATAGTGTAAAAAATTAGTAAACAATTAAATTAAATATTATGAAAACGACAGTAAAAATTTTAATGACAGTGGGATTAGTTGGAACAATGCTTAGTTGCAAAACAACTTTCAATGCCACCAAAACAATGCAGGTAGAAGAAAACAGAAATGCCATCTATCAGGAAATCATTTCAGACCCTGTTCAGATGACCAATTTCATCAGCGAGGCACAAAAAAATGAAGCCGCCAAAAAAATAATGATGAAGGCCCATATGGAACAGATGGAATCTGGAAATATGCAAATGATGATGGACAAAAATCCAGAGATGAAGGAAAAAATGCAATCCCATATGCAGATGATGATGGACAAAAATCCGGAAATGAAGCAAAAGATGCATGCTAAAATGCTCGATAAAATGATGGAGAGTGAAATGGGGCGTAAAATGCTGATGGATAAAATCCACGCCAACAATTCGATGAAAAAAGAGATGAAAGAAAAGATGATGCAAATGATGAAGGAAAATCCTGAAATGATGGAAGAGATGATGAAGAAGATGATGGAAAAAAATCCTGAGATGATGAAGAAGATGAAAAATATGATGCAGTAAAAGGGAATGATGAAGGAAAGAACATGATGAATTAACAGGGTAGCAACTGGAAACTAAGAAGCTGGATACTGCTGAGATGTAATAAATATTTTGCCACTTCAAATGATAAAAAAAGATTTTTATGTCCCAATCAAGAAGAGATTTTTTGAAAGAAGGCGCTGTTTCTGCCACAGGGCTTACAAGAGGGCTTGATTCTCTGACTTAATCATGGCAATTTTTCTTTTATACAATTCTCACAATTCATTTAAAAATCATGATTATGAAACGTAGAATAATTCTCGTCTTTAGTATCCAGATTCTTTTATTTGGCTGTGGTCAGTTTTCGGATCATCAGATGGGTAATGGAACAGCGTGGGCATCAGGTTCATTTAATTCCAATGGCAAGCAAATTTATTTCACAGCTACAAGTAAGCGGGGCACACCAATCTCATATAAAGGAGGCCAAACAACGGGAATGATGATGAGTGGCAACCTTGCCTGTGTATCCTGTCATGGGACTGATGCAAGAGGAGGCAAACACACGATGCAAATGGAAACGATGGATGCCCCGGATATACATTGGTCTGCTTTGTCAAGCGGCCATCATGAAAAAGGAGAATCTGACTCATTAAAACAGCATGATGAAGAGGTTTATACTTTCGAAAGCTTTAAAAATTCGGTTAAGAATGGAAAACATCCTGATGGAGATGAGCTAAAGAAGGATATGCCACGTTGGCAAATGAGCGATGCCGATTTAAAGGATTTAATGAATTATCTAAAGTCGCTGAAATAGTGGCTTTAAATATCAGAAATTATCATTTTAACTTTTAAAATGTAATTCAATGAAAACAATTAATCTATTTCTATGTGCAATTCTTTTTTTTACAACCGTCAAACAATTAGCAGCACAAGAAAATGATAAAGGTAAAATGGGCGACATGTTCGTACACCCGTTTCTGACGCATATGGCATTACCTGACCCGCCGGGAACGATGAGTTTACGGTCAACTGCTTTACAGCAAAGAATGGATTCTTCCGTAGGACAGGATTTGGCAATACATATTGAAGCGGGTTTACTTCCAGGCCTGGGTATTCATATACGAAGTGATGGTATTAAAACATCCCCTTACGCTGAAGTAATGTTAATGTATAGTTTTCTGCATGATGCCACTTATAATAAAGGATTAAGTGTTTTTGGACAGGTAAGTATTCCAACCGGTCCGGGAGTTAAGTCCAACGCTCTGAAATACCTTTTTGGATTATCAGGACGGTTAACTGCTCCAAAAATAGTAGTCATTGATGCAAATATGCATTTCAATTTAGCCGATAAAATGGCTGAATATGAAAGTTCGTTTGTGTTCAAAGCTTCTAAAATGCTTTATCCAGAACTGGAACTCAGGGGTGAAATAACTGAGAATACTACAAGTTTGTATTCACTAATAGGCCTTAAATTCAGGATAGCTGACGAGATGGCCATTGGAGTTGGTATTCAGACTCCCCTAACCAAAGCAAGAGAATATGATACCCAGGCTCTGGTAACAATGGGTATAGCTTTCTGAAGTTAACAACTGAATAGGGTTGTAATATTTTTTAAATAAATCAATTAATAAATTATGGAATACTACTTCACAAAAACGATTACCGGTAGTTTTGAAAATGCAATTGAAAAAGTTACTGAAGCGCTAAAGGCAGAAGGCTTTGGAATACTTACTGAAATTGATATAAAAGCTACATTAAAAAAGAAGCTTGATGTGGACTATTATAACTATACAATTCTGGGCGCCTGCAATCCGCCATTTGCATATAAAGCATTGCTTGCAGAAAATAAAATCGGTACCATGCTGCCCTGTAATGTTATTGTTCAGGAAAAAGTTGCTGGCCAGGTAGAAGTTTCAGCAGTAGATCCGATGGCTTCTATGCAGGCTATAGAAAATGAAGAACTTGCCGGTATTGCGAAAGAAATCAGAGCAAGATTACAAAAGGTAATTGAGCAGTTGTAGCCTTATAGTATGGTGTAGTAAAAAAGTATTTTTAAAAATAAATCGTAAAAATGAAACATTTCTTTTTATCCTCAACATTGATTATTGTGATAATGCTATTATTATTCGGCATGATGATGTACAGTTGTAATAACAATGAATCCTCTTCTGTAATACAAGTATCCAAAATATTTGTATCAAATGAGGAGGGGGGCAGTATTTCTGTTATTGATTTATCGGACAGCACAAAAAATACAACTATAGATTTATCTGACAGTTCAGGGATGTTCATGGCAAATAATGTGCAGGTTTCACCAGATGGGCTTATGGTTTGGGCCACTGCAAATCCGATGGATAGTACAAAGGAAAGTGAACTGATAGCTATTAATCCAATAACATATTCGATAACTAAACGCATAAAACTTGGCAAAGGATTAGAGTTAACGCATGTGGTATTTGATTCGGCATCAAAAAATGCTTTTGCCGGTGAACCAAAACAAAATCAGGTTATTCAGGTAAACACTGAAACA
>JBBRCW010000109.1:0-18559 GCA_038204535.1 Chitinophagales bacterium
TACAAGATATCCGCCATCTTTTGTTTCAATTATCGATGGGTATTGAATAAAAGGACCATTTACATCTTCAATTTGCAATCCAACCAATTTATTTTTAATTATTTTTCCATCATCGCCTATCCATGTGTGTGAATAGTCAATATATAACACTGTGCTTAAAAATCTATAATTAAATTTTGTTCTATTTACCTTGTATGTGCTATTGTCAACTTTCTCAATATTGATTCTATCCCACAACTTTATTGTTGAATAGGTACTATCCCATTGTTTGAATAGTGTTTGAGCTTTGGTAAAAAAAGGGGTTGCCAACAATAGTAAAATGGCTAACGGCTTTTTCAGTTGAAAGGAGTAAGCTTTCATTGCATTTTAGTTTAGCTGAAAAACATTATGGAGGCTTATTTTTCAGAGCAGGCAGCATTTCGGCTGATTGCCTGTTTAAAAATTATGCAGATTTGAAACTATTGTATATAAACCACAGAAGTAAAAACGCTTTTAACCTTGCTACAGTTGAAGAATGGATAATTGAAACTTTGAATATGGCAAATCTGACTTTAAAAATAAAATTAAATATTCTTAATTCATAACGTTAGGGGAAATTTTATTTCAATTTCAGAATCCAGCCGTTATCCTATGATCACCTAAATCGGTAAATCTTAGCATATGGATGATTAAATATTCAACCAATTCACATTTTAATACGTTAATAACAAGTTTGATACTTTATCTCAGTCATAACTAACTAAGCTTCCTATTAATTTTGCCACATGAAATTTATTTGCTGGCTATTTTCTTTCTTCGTCGTTTTTTCGTCGTGCGAGAAAACATTAAATATAAAACCGCCCGACCAAAATGCATCGCTTGTGGTTGATGGAAGTATTGAAACCAACCAGCCGCCTATTATATTCCTCACTTCTTCCCTTAATTATTTTAGCAGCATTTCGCCGGCAATATTGGCAGGCTCCCAGGTGCGAAATGCCAGGGTAACTATCAGCGATGGCGCAAAAACCAGCCAGCTTAGAGAATATGAGCAGGCATTGGGTAATGGATATTCAATCGTTTTTTATTCTATTGACAGTGCGAACCCCGCCGCCGGTATAGTTGGCCAACCGGGAAAAACCTATCAATTAACTATTCAAACCAATAATAACCAATATACGGCCTCCACTACTATTCCGGTGCTAAACAAAACGCTTGATAGTTTATGGTGGAAGCAGACACCCGGAAACAGCGACAGCAACAAGGTGGTTTTGATGGCGCGTCTCACCGATCCCCAAGGATTTGGAAACTACATCAGGTATTTTACCCGGCTAAATAAGGGAAATTTTCTGCCAGGAGCCAACTCTGTTTTTGACGACCAGATAGTTGATGGTACAACTTATGAGGTGCAGGTAGATCAGGGAATTAATCGCAATGATCCCCCCAAATTTGAGAATTATGGATTTTTTACCAGGGGCGATACCATAACGGTAAAATATTGTAATATAGACAGAGCCACATTTGACTTTTGGCGTACGCTTGAATTTAGCTACCAGAGTATTGGCAACCCCTTTTCGAGCCCAACTTCTGTGCTGGGAAATGTGGAAGGAGCACTGGGCGCATTTTGCGGATATGCCGCTGACTATAGAACTTTAATTGTACCCAAATAATAAACATGACAAAATGAGTGGAAAACATTTTGGGGCTAACTTTTGCAGTATCGGGTATATTGCCAATTAAAATACGTAGATGATATAGTTGACGGCAAAAAGTGATTTGGATTAAAACTATTTAAATTTTAAAACATAAGAATGGAAAATTCAGAAAAAGTTCATTGTTTAATTATAGGTTCGGGGCCGGCAGGTTATACAGCAGCGATTTATGCAGCGAGAGCAAATATGAAGCCCGTATTATACCAGGGCATACAACCCGGTGGCCAGTTAACCATTACAACCGAAGTTGAAAATTACCCGGGATATGCGGATGGCATTCAGGGTCCGGAAATGATGGTCGATTTTGAAAAACAAGCAGCCCGCATGGGAGCCGACATTAGGTACGGATTAGCCACCAAAGTTGACTTTTTGGAGTCACCTTATAAGGTATGGATTGATGAAGAAAAGCTGATATTGGCGGATTCGGTCATTATCAGCACCGGCGCCTCTGCCAAATGGCTGGGCTTGCCAAGCGAACAAAGGTTGAACGGATATGGTGTAAGCGCCTGTGCCGTTTGTGATGGATTCTTCTTTAAGGGAAAAGAAGTAGCTATTGTTGGTGCCGGCGATACTGCGGCTGAGGAAGCGCTTTATTTGTCGAAAATGTGCAGCAAAGTACATATGCTTATTCGTAAGAGTAGTATGCGGGCTTCAAAAATAATGCAGGACAGGGTTTTTAAAACGCACAATATTGAAGTGCATTGGAATACTGAAACCGACGAAATTCTAGGTGATAAAAAGGTGGAAGCTGTGCGGGTTCTGAACAATGAAACCGGGGAGAAATCTGATTTACCAGTTAGTGCATTTTTTGTGGCGATCGGCCATACGCCCAACAGCGAAATTTTTAAAGGCTGGCTAGATATGGATGAAGCCGGATACATTTGCACCATACCCGGTACCAGTAAAACCAATGTAGAAGGTGTTTTTGCCTCCGGAGATGTTCAGGACAAAATATACCGCCAGGCAGTAACCGCTGCGGGCACCGGATGTATGGCGGCGCTGGATGCGGAAAGATATTTGAGTGTGAAGGAATTAATATAAATACCGGTAACAGGTTTTAAAATGCACTATGAAAATTTCTGAAATTTTTATAGTGCATTTTTCTTTTTCTTTGAAAAATGCTGCAAGAAGCGGCCGTTCTTATTTACTATTGTTGTCTTTAGGTACTACGCTAATTTTGGAATCCTAAATATTTTATTAATGATGAAAATTTCGCTGCATAAACTTAGATTTCATGCCTTTCATGGTATTTATGCTGAAGAAACGGCAATAGGTGGCGAATTTGAAGTTGATTTAACAGTATGGTATCAGCCGGTGAACCTGCCGGTGACCGATCTTCATGATACAGTAAATTATGCGGCTTTGTACAACCTGGTTAAATTAAGGATGGAAACACCTTGTCTTATATTAGAAACATTTGTTACAAAATTAGCCGCGGAGATATTGGCACAATTTTCACTTGTTGAAGAGGTTGAAATATCAATTATTAAGCTAAGGCCGCCCGTCATAAATATTGAAGGTTCTGTAGGCGTTAGTTTTACCTTAAAGAGATCATAATAATGAACAGATTGATTTTATTGTTGACAGGTGTGTTTTTAAGCGGAATTGGTTTTTCGCAGGATGTTAATGTATTATTGAAAGAAGGGCAGAACCTGGAGAGAACACAGAAAGAAGAGCAGGCGTTGGAAAAATATAAGCAGGTTTTGTTGGCTGACCGTAACAATTTGCAGGCCTTGGTAAGGTGTGCGGAGTTAAGTTGTTCTGTGGGTGCCCGCCAGGCAGACAAAAAAGCCAGGATAAATTATTTTAACCAGGCTAAGGGTTACGCGGAGGCGGCCATGTTGGTTGATCCAAATAGTGCAGATGGATATTACGTTCGGTCGGTAGTGGCTGGAAAATTTACCGACGTAGAGACAGATAACAAAAAAATTATTGAGAACGTAAAGGATGTTAAGGAGTACGCCGACAAGGCGCTTAATATTAATGCCAATCATGCCCGTGCAAATTATGTAGTGGGCAAATGGAATTTTGAGATGGTAAACCTGAATTGGGCAAAGCGGGCAGCGGTAAAATTATTTTTTGGCGGATTGCCCACCGCCGACATTGACACCGCTTATGCTTACATGGAAAAGGCCCGGCAGTTAGATCCATACTTCGTTTTAAATTACCTTGACCTTGCAAAAGCCTATAAATATGATAATAAACCAGCCAAAGCCATTGAAGTTTTAAATAAGCTGGTAAAACTACCCACCAGAACCGCCGATGATGTTTCGCTTAAAGAAGAAGGAAGGCAAATTTTGAGCGAAATGCAATAGAAAATAGCGGATAACTGAAATTCAAATCTTTAAATTTTTTTGTCGGGGTTTATTCGTGTCTCTTTTTTAACTAATGGTTAATAGTTTTAACATTACCCCTTTAAACTGGTTTTAATGGCAAAGTGTTTTTGAATTACCTTTACGCCGAAATTTAGATCATGAAGAAAACACATATAATACTGCTTGTTTTAATTGCTATTTCCATTGCTGTTTTACTGAGTTTTATGGGCGATATCACCACTTATGATACAGTAATGTCTGCCAAAGAAAAGCCTGGAAAGTTTGTTCATTTGATCGCGAAAATGCAACCGAATAGTCTGCAATACGACCCCTTGAAAAATCCCAATTATTTAGCATTTACGGCCGTCGATTCTTTGGGCAACAGCATTAAAGTGGTTTACCGAAATACCAAGCCAACCGATATGGAGAAGAGTGACCGATTGGTATTAAAGGGAAAAGTTGAGGGAGATACATTTGAATGTAAAGATATTTTGCTGAAATGCCCTTCTAAGTACAAGGATGATATGAATGCTGCCAAAAAGGAATTAGGCACTGCTGCACTCAAAAATGATTAAATAAGGTGGTTTTGCGTTAGAAACTAAATTTTGAAAATGGAATTTATTGGAGAACATTTGTTGCCTGGCCAGATCGGGCATTTTTTTGCGATACTTTCTTTGGTAGCCAGTCTTACTGCTACCATTGCTTTTTTTAAGGCAACAAACAGAACCGACCCGGCTGAAAAGGCAAGCTGGTTGCGATTTGCAAGAATAGCGTTTCTGCTGGAAACTATTTCGGTGCTGGCCATATTCGCGTCTCTTTATTACATCATTTCCAATCATTTGTTTGAGTATAAATATGCCTGGCAACATAGCAGCCGGGCACTGCAGGTTGAGTACCTGTTAAGTTGTTTTTGGGAAGGCCAGGAAGGCAGTTTTATGTTATGGAGTTTTTGGCATTGCTTTTTGGGATGGATACTGATCTGGAAAAGCAAGCGCTGGGAAGCGCCGGTTATGACAGTGGTCAGTTTTGCACAATTTTGCCTGGCAACCATGCTGATCGGGATTTATTTCTTTAATACGAAAGTGGGTAGCAGCCCGTTTGTGCTGCTTAGAAATGAAATGAAAGATGCCCCGATATTCTCGCAGGCAAACTACCTTTCTTTCGTTAAAGACGGCAATGGTTTGAACGCCCTGTTGCAAAATTATTGGATGGTTATCCATCCCCCTATACTGTTTTTAGGTTTTGCCTCTACGCTTATTCCTTTTTCTTTTGCAATGGCAGGTTTATATACCCGCGACCATAAAGGCTGGACAAAACCAGCATTGCCGTGGGCAGCTTTTTCGGGTGCTATCTTAGGCGTAGGCATAATGATGGGCGCAGCCTGGGCTTATGAAAGTTTGACCTTTGGCGGTTACTGGGCCTGGGATCCTGTAGAGAACGCCTCCTTGGTGCCCTGGTTAACATTAATAGCGGGCATGCACACCAATCTTATTTTCAGAAGCAGTGGATATAGTTTAAAAAGCACGTATGTTTTTTACATACTATCATTCATGCTGGTATTGTATTCTACCTTTTTAACACGCAGCGGCATATTAGGCGACACTTCGGTGCATGCCTTTACTGACTTAGGAATGAACCTTCAGCTGATCTTGTTTATCCTGGTGTTTTTATTGCCCGCTTTCTTTTTGCTTTTTAAACGCAGCAAAGAAATCCCCACCATTGTAAGGGAAGAAAATACTTACAGCCGCGAATTCTGGATGTTTATTGGCGCCCTGGTTTTGTTTTTATCGGGTATAGTCATCATCACTACCACCTCGTTGCCTGTCTTTAATAAAATACTCAGCACCAAATGGGCTGTGGGCGATGATCCTGAAGGGTTTCATAACCAGGTGCAGGTATTTGTCGCTATTATTATCGGCCTGTTAACGGCGGGTACCCAATATTTAAAATACAAAGACACCCCAAGGCAGTACCTGTTCAAAAAAATAGCTGTTCCAACAGTTATCGCGATTGTATTAAGCGCCGCAATCAGTATTTGGGGTGGTATCGATTACGACAAAAAAGGGTATGGCTTTTTGGCTGCTATACACCTGGGTGTTTTTGCAGCGGTTTATTCAATTGTGGCAAATTCATCTTATATATGGCTTGTATTGAAAGGGAGGATAAAGGCGGCGGGTGCTTCAGTGGCGCATGTTGGTTTTGCCATGGTGTTGCTGGGAATATTGATTTCGTCGTCAAAAAAATCTATCCTCAGCTATAATACCACGGGTATGTCGCCTTTAAAAATGGGTGATAAAGAAAGCCCGTTAGAAAATATCACACTGATAAGGGGAGTTGCTACTGATATGGGAAAATATATGGTAACCTATAAAGGAGACAGCTTAAATAACCGAAACCATAAAAGATATTACGAGATAAATTTTATAAAGAAAAGCAACAAGGAAACCTTTAGTCTTTATCCTGATATTATAGAAAACAATAAAGGGGCCGAAGGTGTAACGCCGAACCCCGATGCAAAGCATTACTGGAATAAAGACATTTTTACCTATCTCACTTTTTTAGGCGATCCAGCAAAAATCAGATCGAAGGATACCAGCACATTCCGGATAAATGATATTAAAATAGGTGACACCCTTTTTTATAGCAATGGACTGATGGTGGTGAACAGCGTGCTGGTTAATCCGAAAAACGAAAAGTACAATTTTTCGTCGTCGGATACTGCCATTGCGCTGGATATTACCGTTATATCGAAAGAAGGAAACCGCTATGGCGCCCAGCCTTTAATACAGGTGGTTAATGGGGCCATTGACAGGGTGCCGGATACAGTAATGGCACAAAGCCTGGTGCTGCAATTTAACCAGGTAAAAGACCAGCAAAAGGGCGTGCTTGAACTGGGCGTAAAGGAAACCAGCGGGGTGCTTGATTTTGTAACACTAAAAGCCTACGAATTTCCTTTTATTAATGTTTTGTGGATGGGTATTCTTGTAATGGTTATTGGGTTTGTAATGAGTATAGTGCAAAGAGTTAAGCGCAGTGTAAAGCTGGTGGTAAGCAATGAAAGCTCACGGACAAGAACATCGGGCAGGACTACCAAAGTCTGATAATTATTGGAAATTTAATGACTGTACGTTATTTGGAAAAACTTTTATGAGCCAAACAATATTACTGTTTTGAAGCTTTCGTTGCGTCGCACACTTTTACAATTTGATCATTATTCAGCACAGAGTAGCTTGTATTATCAAATCCAAACAACATCAATTCCACATAACGGATAGTCATAGGAAATTTTTAATAAAAAGAGCCGCCTTTTAAATAAGGCGGCTCTCGTGCTTTTATTAGTGAAAGACCTACTTTTTAATAAACTTCAGCGTCTTTTGTCCTTCTCCTGTTTCAGCGACCAGGAAATAAATGCCAGGTTTTAAATTCGAAATGGGCAGCGATACAAAGCCATTGCCATTGTAAGTTGAACTTAGCGACAAACTTCTGCCGTTTACATCCCTTATGCCCAACTGAACTTTATCATTATTTCCGCTAATCTCAACGGTTAAAAAACTGGTGGCCGGGTTGCCTATAATTTTAAGAGCGAATAACTTTGATCCTTTAATTGTAAGCGCAACTATTCTGCTTACAGTGGCGCTGCCGTCTTTGTCCAACTGCCTTAACCGGTAAAATATTTTATTTACACCCAGGCTGCCAATATTCCAATCGGTGAAAGAATAAGCTTTTTTGCTGAATGCTGTTAAAGATGGCTTCGTTGTTCCAATGGCCGTAAAATGTGTGCCATCCAAACTTCGTTCAATCACGAACTCGCGGTTGATTATTTCAACGGAAGTTGACCAATTTATCAGGGCATTTCCGGTTTTTTCGGAAACAGTAAAGTCAACCAGGTTAATGGGTAATGGAAATACGCCATCCAAAACATACAAATCCGTGGCGGTAGGGCTATTGCCGTCGGTAGCGTTAAAGAATAATTTTCCATTGTTAATAAAGAAGGAATACAACGGGTCTGAATCGTCACCGGGATTAATATTAGCAACCTGCGAAGTGCCGCCATCAGTACCATCCGATTTCCAGGGCTCTGCTCCGTCGGTGCCATTATTGGCAACAAAATATAGAAAGTTCGACGTATAAACAAAACTGGAAGCATTCACGCCATTGGTAGCGCCGGGGCCAATGTTTTTTACCTGGTGGGTGCCACCGGGTGTTCCGTCAGACACCCATAATTCATTTCCATCTGTAGAGGTGCCGGCGGTAAAGAAGAATTTATTGCCCTGGAAGGGATTTTGAACTAATGTCTGGCTGTTATAGTCTATGTCGTACGGAGGCATTAAAAATGGTGAACCTGAAGGATCCGCCGGATCAAATGACATGAATAAAGTGGTTCCGTCTGGTGTTCCGTCCGATTTCCAAATCTCAAACCTGGTTGCAAAATCAGAAGAGGAAAAGAAAAAATTGTTGCCCAGTTTTACTGCATTTAAAATAGTTGAAAAGCCAAATGGTAAGATTTGTATATCTCTTAGAATTGCCGTATTAGCTTCAGTGCCGTCTGTCATCCAAACTTCGTTGCCGGTAGTGGGATTATAGGCATTAAAGTAGGCTTTGCCATTGAAGTTAAAAATAAATGGCAGATTAAAAAACAGGTAAACATTTCCTAATCCCGGATTGATATCTCTTAATAAAAACGTACCTGCTTCGGTACCATCCGTCCGCCAATATTCAATTCCATGTGTTCCATCGTTTGCCTGGAAAAGTACCAGGCTATTAAACTTCGTAAAATTGTCAGGATCGGATGATACCGCTCCAGAGTTGATATTTTTTAATTGCATGCCATTGCCAGCTGTTCCGTTACTTATCCATAATTCATTGCCATCGGCTGCGGTTTTTACATCGAACAGCAGGAAACTGCCATTTGAAAATAAATGATAATCATTTGGATCGTTGCTACTGGTTGGTCCGGCTACCAGGTCCTTAAAAATATCGGTTCCTCCGAAGGTGCCATCAGTTCTCCATAATTCTCTTCCTTCTGTCGGCCGGCTGGCTGTAAAATACATGTATCCATTCAATATGGCAAAGTCGTCATCGGGCTCAGAATCTGGAGCTCCGGGATTGATATCTTTCAACAATGTAGGTGCTGTATTGGTTCCATCAGTATAATAAAGTTCAATACCTAATGCATTAGATTTTGCAGTAAAGATGAATTTGCCGTTTAAAAATCCACCTGGTGCTATAAACTTAATTGTGGTAGGCAAAGGCGTTGTGCCTGCCAGGGTTCCATCTGTAATCCATAAAGTAGAATCGATGTCGGAAACCAATATCGTTTTACCATTTGGAAACGGCATAGTGGGATCGAGGCTGCTATTATTATTGATTTGAGTGACCTGGCTATTGGCTGATAGCGAATAAAAGACAATAGAAATGAGTAAAAAAATTTTGTTCATAACTGAGTTTTTGAGATTAAGAAAAGAAAAATAGCTGATTGAATATATAATTCATTGGAAAATAGTTGAAAATAAAGGGTTAAAACGATTTGTCTCTAGTAAACACGTTATTTTTTAAGCAACTAAATACATACTCAAAATAATTTTTAAGTTTTGTAATTGCAAGCTTTAGCAATATAAAAACTATTTTTTGCTGATTTATCTTTAGATCAGGTCAGTTCATCAATGCGGCATAGAGAGCGGTTTAAGTAATGTTTAAGGGAGGATGTATAACAAGGATTTGCTATGCTGTTTAATATATCTGGTTTTCTATTAATTAAGATTGTTAAGCCAGAAAATTTATTATACCTTAAACATTCAATACTATTCAAATGATAGAAAAATTTTCAGTTATGAATAGATTTTTGTTGGTTGCTGTCATAAGTTTAATTGCTATATCAGCCGCCGGGCAAAGGCTTACACCTACATTAATACCTGATACAATTTTGTTGGAGAAACCCAAAATGGTGCCCGCACAGATAGACAGGGGTGTTTGGAGAAGTGTGAATAGGGCTTTGTCGGGTGTTGATGAAAGTTTATACAGAGTAGAGTACACAAATAGTAACAACCAGTTGTCGGCTAGTGGATCGGCTGAAATAAAACGCCTGGCCCCAATAAGCGTCTTCGGTTCACAATCTGCCAGATTTTCAACCGGCAACCTGATACAAGTGTTTGCTGTACCCCGTTTAGATGGCAGCAAGCAAGCGGAGTTTATTAAGCTGATATGGACTTCTGATGCACTTTCAAAGCCTGAACTTAACGCTAAAGTGGCGGAAATAAATGCCATTTTATCCGGAAAAAATTAGAAGAACTGTAGCCTGCATGAAGTATAAATGGATAATCGGCCTGGTATGTATTCATTTGCTGATTGTTGCCATTCGGTCATTCAATAATATTGTTCCGCAGAAGCGAATTATCCACAGCAAAGCCCTCAATACCTTTTTAGATACTTATACGCAATACACGGTCATGCAGGCCGATTATGCTTTTTTTTCGCCTGATATCGGCAGTTCTCCCTTTGTAAAAATTTTGGTTACAACGGCAACCGACTCTTTTTATGTACCCTTTAATGCTGGTAAGGGAGAATTCGACATTCGGATTTTTACCAGTTTAAATGCCTTTAATAATGCCCCCGAAGCAAGGGAATTGATGGCCAGGTCGTGGTCCGCTTATGTGCTAAAAGAACATCCCGAAGCGGATAAAATCACGGTTTCGTATTTTATTAAAGTACCGCCATCATACGATCAATATGCCGAAGGAAAAAAAACGACAGACTCGTTATTGTTTGAAGTAAAATACCAGGTGAATGCAGAGTAAGACACAAGTGCTCAAGCAGAAAATCCGGATCTTTTTTCTACAGCCAGCGTCTCTGACGCCATTTGTTTTTTTAAGGGTATCTTTTTCCATTTTCTCAATAATCCTATGGTTTGTATTGCTGCCCCATATTTATCAATTGTATGGCAGCGAGGGATATATGCAATGGATCATATCTGAAAACCTTTTCAGAAAAGAATACATACCCACCATACAATCGGTATTTGAATGGACGAATTCGTTTTATGAGATTGCAGATGGGCAGATAGTAACTGTATTATATTTTGCCTATGGATGCTGCTTCTTATTGATGCTGGCGGGTTTGTTTTCTAATTTTTTCGCGGCAATCGCCTGGTTCATACATTTAGTGTTTTTGAACACGGGTAATATTTATGGTTACGGAGTTGAAACTTTTGTGCACATTTTGCTGTTCTATTCTATTTTTATGCCGCTCGATGGCAAATGGTCATTGGCCTCAGTATTATTTTCAAATAGATACAAGCGTACAAAGTTTTTGACCCGGCAACATATAAGAGCACGGATTTTTATAAGGCTGCTGCAATTGCACCTTTGCATCATTTACCTGAATGCCGGCCTTGCGAAAACCTTTGGTTCGCATTGGTGGAACGGCGAAGCAGTCTGGAGATCATTTACGCAATTTCAATTCAATCCTTTTGATCTAACATTTTTGTATAAGGTTCCCTTTGTTTTAAAGTTTTCAGGGTGGATGGTCATGTTCGTTGAAACCTTTTATCCATTTTTTATCTGGCATTCCAGCTCTTCGCGTGTCTTTTTAGGGGGCATAATCTGCATGCATCTATGTATTGGGGTTTTTATGGGATTATATTTTTTTGCCTTTATTATGATATTGATGAATATTACCGCTTTTGCATTCAATTTGCGATTGGCGGCTCAGGCTGACAATACGCGTAATTTTGCCTTTCAGCCAACCAATCAAAGCAATGAACCATCTTAAAATAAAAGTGTTTTTTATTGGTCAGCGAAAAAATTCAATCTAAAGTTTCAATATGATTAAATCAGTTACCGGTCGTTTGTTTTGTATGATGATTATGGCGATTTCTTTAATTGTTCCCTATGAAAGTTATGGCACAGTAGATACAGCAGCCATATCCATGCTTTTATCCAAAACAAAAGACAAGTCGTTAAAAGAAAGTGTGTTTTTGGTGTATAACAATGGAAAAATAATTTATAAGAAAGAGGCCGGCGAATTTAACGCTAAAACCCTGCAGCCAATCGGATCGGCAAGTCATTGGCTGACTACGGCCCTGGTATTGCTTTTTGTACAGGAAGGCAAATTGTCGTTAAACGATAAGGTAAGCGACTACCTGCCCATTTTTTCAAAACATGGCAAGGCATACATCACCATCGGCAATTGCCTTAGCCATAATACCGGTATTAAGAATGATCAGGGGGTCGCTAAGGTTTTTCAGAAGAGTAAATTTAAGAATTTGGAAGAGGAAGTAAATGATTATGCGTCAAAGAAAGAGATTGAAACCAATCCCGGAACCGAATTTAATTATAGTAATATGGGGTATAATATAGCTGCCCGTGTGCTGGAAGTCATCAGTAAAAAACCATTAGACAGGCTGTCGCAGGAAAAGCTCTTCAGGCCTTTGGCAATGCGCAATACTACGTTTGCCAACGAAAATTACAACGATGCTATGAATGCGGCGACAGGCGCCCGTTCAACCGCCGCCGATTATATGAATTTTTTAAGCATGCTGCTCAATAAGGGATCTTTTAATGGCAAGCCGTTTTTAGATGAGGCGTCACTCAAAATAATGTTCACCCCTTTTGAAGGGGCTTCTAAAATAAAAAATGCGCCAAAGACGATGGAAGGCTATGATTATGGTTTTGGCAGTTGGATATTATCTGCGACCGACGATGGCAAAGTTACGGCTGCTTCGGCACCTTCGCTGGCTGGCACGTGGCCTGTAGTTGACCTGTGCCATCAATATGCCTTTATTTTGTTTACCAAAGAAACATCGGGCGATCAGCATAAAGACCTGGTATTGCTGCTAAAATCTGCTTTAGATGATGAACTGCCAGGTAATTGTAACTAATTGGGCGCAGGTAGATAATTTGAAAAGCCGGGTGATTTACGGAAAATTAGAAAGTATTGTACCAGGCGTAAAAGTTGTGCGGTATCTGCAACATTAGTCAATCTCATTTTGCCGACAGGGGCCTCCATTTTCAACTGGTTACAATTTGTAACCGTTTTATTCTCTTCATTAAAATGTCTATGCTTCAAAACTTTCCAATAATTTCACGCTCCCTGATAGCTACTTTGATCCGTAAACACGGCAATCATATCCAATAGCGGATAGGTACCCGCCAAAATTATTTGGTAGTCTTAGCGCCAATCTTCTCACCCAGCTTTTCAAATTCAAAATCGTTGGGCTCCCATAATTCAATTTTGTTACCTTCTATGTCCATGATGTGAACAAATTTGCCGTATTCGACCGTTTCAATTGTATCAGTGATGGTTACACCTGCTTTTTTAAGCTGCTCAATAAGTGCTTCCATATTTTCTACCCTGTAATTGATCATAAAGTCCTTTGATGAAGGCTCAAAATACTTGGTCTTTTCATTAAACGGGCTCCATTGAGTAAACCCTTTTTTGGTGGTATCGGCCCCTTGTCTCCATTCAAAAACTGCCCCGTATTTATTAGTATTCAAACCAAGATTGGTTTCATACCATTCTCTCATTTTTTTTGGGTCGTTACATTTAAAAAAAATGCCACCAATGCCCGTTATCTTTTTTAAGGGTTGCGGAATGTCGCTGCTTTTGGTTGTGATCGACTTAAAAGCAAAACCAAGAACGAATGTTAAAGCAAATGCAGGAACTAATATTATATTTTTCATTGTCGTTACGATTTTGATTTTACCAGATCAATATTTAGGATTATGGCTGACGTGGGGATATAGCGATGGCGGTGATTTCCGGGTTTTGTCTATTTTCAGGACAGACTCTTATATAAACTATTGGCCCTTGGTTACTAGCAGGATAAAAAACTAAAGTACAGAATTTGTTTAGATAGTAAGGCTCAAAAAACTGTCAACAAGTGCACCCCACGCCATTCGGCGGGGCAGGCACATAGACACATAGTAATCATAGTTAGGCACATAGAAGGTAATGATGTTTAAAAAATATTTCGCTTTACTATCTATTAAGGTTCACACTTCTTTGCCCTCCTTAATGGCTTGTTTTAGGAAATGAAAATTCGTAAACTCGAAATTCTCAAATCAATGTATGTTTTGGCAAGATTTTCTTTAGTACTCGCCGTAACATAACATAGACATTGGGTTAGAGAAAAAATAACAAATTCAACTTTTATTTTTTCATCCTTTATAATTCCGGCTTGCCCAGGTAAGGCAAAAATTGACAATTGAATTTTCTTTTTGGTGCAGAGCATCCAAATATTTGTAGCCTAATAAAATTGCGATACAATCTTAGGTGCAGGGCACCGAAATATCGACTAACAATATGCCGGTACTGATTTTATGCAAATATTGCGGTGCGCTGCACCTAAAGAGACCTGCGTTGATGATGTTCTACAAATATTTAAGGTGCGCTGCACCTGATCAACAAAGATTAAAGGAGTGGCAACAACGTGGCGGTACTCGCCAACCGAACCGGGGGATTTTTTAGTAAAGGATAATTTAGCGCTGAGGTTCAAAAATCTGTCAACAAGGTGTCACTTTTTTCGGGTTTAAAGAGTTTCGCGCTTAAATTTTCTACTAAAATTCACACTTCTTTGCCCCCTCAAAGGTTTTTTTTCGGAAACCAAAATTAGTAGGCTATAAACAACTCCGATTGGCTAAACAATCAAAAAGGTATAATCCCCAGGGCATCCTCTACCGCCTTTTGGGTATTCACCATGTCCTATCCAATAAAAAAGCCGGCAATTTCTACAATTGCCGGCTTTTTGAATGAGTTTATAGTGATCAGGACACTTTACCCATCTGCTTTAGATAAGACACATGCGATACAACCGCTTGTCTAAGTTTAGGATATTCTATGTACTCAATACCAAACTCTTCGCACGCCTGTTTTATGATCTTGCTTATTTGCGGGTAGTGGACGTGAGATATTTTTGGGAAAAGGTGATGTTCGATTTGAAAATTCAATCCGCCAACCAGCCATGAAATAACTTTATTGCGGGTAGCGAAATTAGCTGTGGTTTTAATTTGGTGAATAGCCCACTCATCTTCCATTTTTCCGGTAGCACTATCGGGCATAGGGAAATGGGTATGTTCAACCGTATGTGCTAATTGAAAAACAATGCTTAAAACAAAGCCGGCAACAAGCCCCATACATAAAAAGCCAATGATCCAGGCTGAAAAACCTACCATGTAAATAGGAAGCCCAACAAAAATAAACGCATGGGCCACTTTAAAAAACCAAAAAGATACGTGCTCTTTTAAGGTCATTTTTCTTAAGACCACAGAACCGATCTTACCTGAAAAGTATTTGATATAGTCGGTAACAAAAATCCAGTAGATGTACAGCAAAGAATAAGCTGCAGGAAAATACACGTGCTGATACTTGTGTATTTTATAATGATCCTGCTCGTCGCAAAGGCGCAGCAGCGGACGGGCTTCAATATCATCATCAATGCCATGAATATTGGTATAGGTATGATGAATGATGTTGTGTTTAGACTTCCACATATGCTGGCTGGCACCTAAGAAATTGGCTATGTTAGAGGCAGTTTCGTTGATCCAGTTGTAGCGGCTAAAACTTCCGTGAGCGCCATCGTGCATTACGTTAAAACCTATTGCAGCTACCACGCAACCCAGCAAAATACATTCGGAAATTGCCCATACAGCAGCCGGGGTAAAAAATACCAGGTGAATATACAACGCAAAAATAGCGGCAAGCAAAACTGCAGCTTTTATAAACAGTTTGTGGTTGCCGGTGGGCGATTTGCCGATTTTGGCAAAATATTCGCTCGTTCTTTTTTTGAGTTCACTGTGGAACGATACCGGAACTTTTGGAAACTTAGGTGTGGCCATTGTGTATTGTTTTCTTTGTAACCTGATTAATTTAATTTATAAATGTTTTTATGGGTTTAGGTATCTTTTTGAATAAATGCATCCAGGCTGGTAACACCGATCATTTTTTCGCTTATATAACCTTCAGCGTATTTTACTCCAACTCGTTTTCCCAGCATCATCGCTCTTGCTTTTACCGAATCTAAAAATTCGGGGCTTGATATATATGTTTCGGGCTCGTTTAGGCCAGGGTTATAAAACTGTGTAGTATATGCCAATACCGATTCTAGTTTTTTCTCCATGTGTTCCGAAATATCCACTACGAAATCGGGGAGTAAAAACCGGTCCTGTAAATAATGAAAAACATATTTAGGCCGCCAGAATTCCTGTTTTTCGCCATTAACGGTCGTTTCAATTTTTCTTAAGCCCGATAAAAAAGCGGCGTCCGACACCAGTTTTGAACTCCTTCCATGATCAGGGTGCCGGTCCTCCGGTGCATTGCACAATACAATTTCGGGCCTGTATTTTCTAAGAACTTCTATTACCTTTCTCTGGTGAAATTCATCGTTCAGAAAAAAGCCATCAGCCATTGCCAGGTTTTCTCTTATGGATACTCCCAGCGCTTTTGCCGCATTCGCAGCTTCTATTTCTCTTATTTCTGCAGAGCCTCTGGTACCTAATTCCCCTCGTGTCAAATCCACAATTCCAACCTTTTTACCTTCTGCCAATGCTACCCGAATGGTGCCCGAACAACCTAACTCAACATCATCCGGATGAACACCAAAAGCTAAAACATCCAATTTTTCAATCATACATTTCTTGCTTTACAAGAAGCTGCAAGGTAGTCTATTTAAGTAAATTAGTATTGTTAAGGTGAGGTAATCAGCCGGTTTTTAGGCGTTAAATTCTATTTTTCTTTTTATAACCACCTTGTATATTACAAAACGTAAATGATTATCTGCTATTTGGCGCAATCAATGTTGAACATTCGATAATGATCGAAAAAGGCTGAATAAGATTATAGAACGTTGAAGTGTCCTGCCTGGGCGGGAACGACTGACGAAAACAGCGATAAAGCCGGGTTCCAAAAAGTCTAAACCAAATTGCGGACTGTCATTAAAACGTACAAATGTTAGAATTGTTTTAATTGAAGGGGTAATAATAAAAAGATGGAAGGGATTATCCCCGGTGTCCGTACATGCGTTCAACGTCTTGTACAATCAGCTCAATCGGCTGGTCTTTTGAAGAGGGCTCATAGCTCTGTTTTAAACTGCTGCCAAGTATTACCGCCACCGTTTGCCAGAAGCCTGCTGCAAACCCGCCTTTATATTCCTGTATAATCTCGTAGCAATTATTGCCTGTTTCGCGATTAATCAATTTCATCAGCACTTTCCCCTGGTAAACCGACAGGTTGGTAATCTTATCTGCGAATTCTTTTTTTAATTCTTTTTCCCTGGCTTTAATTATGGCTTTCCGCCTGTCTTTATCGGTTACGCCTACCAGTTTGGCATTGACCTCGTTCATAATTTTACCGGCAGCCTTAGCATAAGGATAAGTAACATATACCGCGTTTCTGAGCCTCGACCATTCGGCCCAATACTTTTTCCATTTAGCCAGCATGCGGGTATAAACCATCACATCCTGCATTCTTCCGCCGGGTATGGTATCGCCATCAACAATAAAGGCATAAACCCGCAGCGTATCGTTTACAGAAGTTTGGGCATTCGCCTTGGTGCATAGCAAGACCGATACAATGAAAACTGTTAGAAATGATCGTATTTTAGTTTTATTAAGCACAGAATTTTAAACTAATTGGCCCCCATTTGTATGATGATAAATGCTCATTTATAATGAAAGTAACCGTTTTTTTTGTTATAATATTTGTAATAATGACAACCTCATGCCTGCAAACAGATGCGTCGAATGAGCAACTGGCTTTCCAACAAATCATTGATTCAATTGCCAGTCTCAAAATCGATTCAGCATATGACGCGGTAAGCGACAGGTGCGATACATTGCAAAAATACCGGGTACCTTACCTGGCCGATTCAATTGCTACGGCAGACTCTTTTGCACACCTAAACGATGCTTTGATAAAATGAAAATTGCAATCTTTTTAATCTTCTTCCTCGTGGCGGGCTGTAAACAGGACCCCGCTATTGCCTTATACGAATGGAAACAAAAAATTGTTAAAGAATCTGAAAATAAAGTAGCATCCATCATAAAGCAAATTAACGACGATTGTGATAGTTCTTTGGCACGATCGGCAAGAGATATGGCTGATTCTCTTATAAGGCTCCGAATTGAAAGGAGCAGCAAAAAATAATCATCCTCGTCTATAAATCAATCCAGGTTGCTCCGGTTATGACCAGATCGCTGGTATTCTGAGAAAAAGCAATCAATTTTAAAGGGGTTTTTTGCAGTTCTACCGGTATTTTTATTTGCAGCGCCTCGCTGCTTTTGGCCGGTATGGTTTTTAGCTGCCTTACAATGTTTATATGATGTAAAGTTTTTCCGCTGTTTTCGCCTCTTTTTATATTGCTGGTTGCCCGTGGCTCAATTAATGCAAAATTGATGACTGATGTGCCTGTTCCATCAAAATTGTATTGAATTTGTAATAAATTATCTGTGCTTTTTTGGGCCTCAACGTTCAGATTTGCAGCCAGGGCTTTATGATTGATAGCTTGCCTCAACATGCTTTCATTTGACCCAACAAATTGCCGGCTCCCGTTTACAATCATCTGCG
>JBBRCW010000110.1:0-18516 GCA_038204535.1 Chitinophagales bacterium
CAGGAAAGCATAATTTTGAAATCACTAAAAGGAATCAATATTTTATTACAACATTGCAATTAGAACTTGAATGAAAGCAACTTGTTTAATAGTAGATGATGAACCACTTGCGGTACAGCTTTTAAAAAAGCATGTTACAGAGTTGAATGGCCTTGAATTGGTAGGTACTTGCGAAAATGCCATTGAAGCGTCTTCGTTTCTGATGCTGCAACCAGTGGAACTGCTATTTTTAGACATACAAATGCCACGTCTTACCGGTATCGACCTCTTAAGAGCATTAAAAGCACCTCCATCTGTGATCATTACAACTGCTCACCGGGAGTACGCCATACAAGGTTATGATTTTGATATAATAGATTATCTATTGAAACCAATAACCTTTGAAAGATTTCTTGCTTCTGTTGAACGGTTCTGGTACAGAAGGCAAAAGAATACCAGCGTTCCGCACGTAGATAGTAAAAAGTTCAATGATATTTTTCTTTCAATAAAATCGGGGTCAAAAATTTATCAATTCAACGAAAGCGAAATCGTGTATATTGAAAGTCTCAAAGATTTCATACAAATCTATTTCAAAGATGGAAAGAAAACACTGATTAAATACCGCATAAGTCAGATGGAAGTTGAGTTATCAGATAGTTTTATACGGGTTCATAAATCATATATTGTGAATAGGAAAAGTATCACAAAATTTAGCTCCAACATCATTGAAATGAGACAAATTACTGTTCCAGTTGGAGAAAGCTATAAGCCTCTGGTTGAAAATTTTTTTAAAAAATAAGTAGTTTTTAAATTTATAGAGACGAATGGATATAACACCGCTTGAAATTTTTATGCATTGGTTTGCAGAAGAACAGAAATTGACAACAGTTAGAATTCCTTCTACTTGTAGCATTTCAACAATTGGAACAGACGGTTTTCCAAATGAAAGATTTACCTCACTAGAAGAAATTATTGATAATAGTTTATCGTAACAGAACCCTTGACATCACGGAAAGGAATTGAAATCTTTCAAATTGGCAAAGTAGCATTAATTTTTTGGTGGACAGAAACTGAAAGGCAGATCAGAATACAAGGCAACGCAACAATTATTACAGACCAACTTGCGGATAAATATTTTTGAAGAACGGGGCGGAGACTGCCAAATCATATACAAAGTTAGTGAACAATTAGGCGTCATTTTATAAAATACGTTATGGCTCCAGATCGAATTATAAATCTCAAACATTACATATGGACAAAGAACTAAAGTTTAGACTTGCAACAAAAGACGATTTGTTAGATATTGTAAGAATGCTATCTGACGACACTCTTGGAGCCACAAGAGAGATATTTTCTGATGAACTTTCAGATAATTATATAAATGCGTTTGAGAAAATTAATGTTGACCAAAATCAGGAATTAACTATTGTAGAAATGAATGGTAATAAAGTAGCTACATTTCATTTAACATTTATTCAATACTTGACACATCATGGTGGCCTTAGGGCTCAAATAGAAGCTGTTAGGACAAATTCTGATTTTCGTGGGAAAGGTATTGGTAAGAAAGTATTTGAATACGCAATCAATAGAGCCAAGAAAAAAGGGTGTATTCTATTACAATTGACAACAGATAAAAAAAGACCTGCTGCTATAAAATTTTATGAAGCAATTGGTTTTGTTTCGACACACGAGGGAATGAAATTTAAATTATAGAATAGGTTAATCGCATCATGAGAAATTTGCCCTTTTATTTATTGTCTTTCTTCAAATGATATAGGGAAATCTTTAGGTGATGAGAAAAAAGGTGAAATTAAATTTTATTCTGCAGCGAATTATTAGTTTTCACCCTTGAAAATGATAGGTAAGAATATTTACGAAATCGATCGAGTTTGATCAGTCTATTCCGTTTTTTTTGCGACAAATAAGTTTATTCAACTCTCTCAACCACTATGAAAGATTTTACAACGGTCTGAATTTGGCTGATAAATTTTAATTGCAGGTATCTTCATTCTTGAGTTTTCTAATTCGCAATAAATGCAAAATTTTGGGGATAAATTATCCCAGCCTATTAAGCAACATAGTTTAAAGCTTGATTTTTGTGATGGCCATCCAATAAAATAAATTAAAATGTGTTAGGGAGGAGATGAATGTTATAAGCATCCATAAAAAATAGGACAGATTCATTAATAAACTAGCTCTATTGATTTAGATAAGTTTCCTTTCATAGCATGCAATTACCATTTGTAATTTATCATATTTCCTTTTTAATTATTGATAGAGTCAACTATAATTTGATTGTAGTCTACCAGGAGCATTTAATCGTCTACCAACGGTATAACATTGCTTAAAATGTTCGTCATTCTTTACTTGCTACAGTCGATTTTCTTTTACACTTTTGAATAATACAAAAACTTTGATTCGGCTTATTAATTAAAAAAACAAGACATGCGAGTATTATCTTTAACAATTTCTATTTTCTGTTTATGTTTTTCATTGAATCATTTAAAGGCTCAAAAAAACGATACCATTCAAATAAACCCTGCAAATATTAATACCAAGATTTTGCGAGAGGGCACCCACCGCTACCTCGTCTATTTCAAGATGAATAAAGACTCTGTTAGAACGCAAACCCAGTTTTGGACAAGAACAATCAAACGCACCAATTATAAAGGAGCAGCGGCTATTGAAATTAATCAGGAGTGGGAAGACAAGGACAGCATTGTACACATAGTACATTCAGTCTCGGATGCTAAAACCATGCAACCGCTTTACCATAAAACATGGTGGAAAGTTCAAACTGCAAGGAATGCAACAGCAAAAACAGTTAGCGAAACGGTTGTTGACTTCACCAACAAAACTGTTGTGTACAATGGCAAACCATTAAGCCATTCGGACACTGCGAGGCAAACAAAGCCCATCTGGGCGGGTTACCAGTCTTCGCTCCATAAATATTTCCTAAACTGGCATTTAGATTTGGAAACGTTTCCGCTTTTACCTTTTAAATACGGAGTAACCTTCTCCATTCCATTTTATGACCCCGGCACTGCTTCAGGTTACCAGGCTGTCGCGTACACAGTCAAAGGATCTGCAAAACTCACGGGTTTTAATGACCAAACAATTGATTGCTGGCTTTTGGTGCATGAGGGTAAAGGCAACAAAGAAGTGTATTGGATAAGTAAAAAGACAAGAGAAGTGTTGAAACTTGAACAGCAATTTGGCAAAATGTACCGATATAAAATTAAGCTTGGCTTTAGTATATAATTTTCTTTCTCATATATAAAAAATAAGAGGCCAATTTATTTAAACCGCAATAATACTTTTTTGATACTTGACTTACTTAGAAAAAAGTGCCACATAGAACATTACAACTCCAAAAAACACTTTAAAGCATGCCAAATTAGTGATATAGTTTATGCCAAAATAGAGCTGAAGACAATTAACAAAAATCAGCGCAGATAAGGAAGACCCGGCACAGAAAAGTCTGTGAAATCTGTAACAGTTCTGGGGCAGTGGCCTTTGCTACTTTGCTCGTTCTTTGATAGTCGTGGTTGAAAAAGGTATAGAAAGTATATAGTTAGATTTATTCTTTATTTTTACTTTTTATCTCAGTTAGCAACAACTTAGGTTGGTGTTTTACAAATTAGAAGGAGCAAATGTTTTATTTAACCGGCGTTATCATTACTTTTTTTTTGGCAGTGTTGTTGTTAGGCAAAAAAAATAAAGTATTTGCAGATAGAGTTCTGGCTGGTTGGTTATTTGTGATCGGCGTTCATTTATTGCTCTATTATTTGCGAGGTACATTAACCGACCTTCGCTTCTCATTTTTGCTGGGATGTGAGTTCCCGTTTCCCCTGCTACATGGCCCTTTACTATATCTATATACTGCTTCAATGACTAACCAACTGCCTTCAAATAAAAACATGAAGTGGTTACATTTTATTTTTCCAGCATTTTCTTTTCTCCTGTTTTTTCCATTTTTTGTACTGCCAGCAGATCAAAAATTAGAAATTTACAATAGCAAGGGTGCTGGGTTTGAGCTTGAGATATTTCTCAACCTGGTAGCCATTTTCTTGTCGGGTATCTTTTACGTTGTTTGGTCTTACATTTTATTGATCAAGCACAAAAAAAATATTGCCGACCAATTTGCCAATACAGACAAAATAAGCCTTAACTGGTTGCGGTATTTGGTTTATGGCATCGGGCTTATCTGGGTACTTGTGATGGTAGGAGAAGATAATTTGATTTTTGGTTCTGTAACGATTTTTGTAATGCTACTCGGCTTTTTTGGTATCGGGCAGGTTGGCATTTTCACTTACCAGCATCAGCACGTTACTTTGCCACCTGGTTTTGTTGAAAGAAGGTCGCCGGATGTTACCCCAGCTGAGCTATGGGACAACGAAAGGAACTTGAGTGAAAATGTTGAAGCAAGCTTCATAAATCCGGATATTTTGATGGATGATGAAGTTATTAATACGAAAAAAAAATACGTAAAATCAGGTTTATCGGAAGAGCAAGCTGTGCTACTACATAAGGAATTAATACAATTAATGGCTAGGAAAAAATTGTTTGAAAAATGTGAACTAACCCTGGTAGAGCTTGCAGGTATCTTGTCCGTTCATCCCAATCACTTATCTCAGGTTATTAATGAAAAGGAAGGCAAGAACTTTTATGAATATATCAATAGTCTTCGGATTGAGGAATTCAAGCGATTACTTAAACAGCCTGAAAACAAGCAATACACAATTATAGGTCTCGCCTATCAGTGTGGCTTTAATTCTAAATCATCGTTTAACAGGTATTTTAAAAAAGTGACAAACTTGTCTCCTTCTGAGTATATCCAACTACAATCTGCATAAGAATTCTTTTTCTATTCTATCCGTTCATTTATTATTTACACTCAGCATTCCTCGCATAAGAAAGCGATGGAGTGCCAGGTTTCAAGCAGGTGCTAGTTAAGTTATTTATAATCAATACAATAGTTTATTATTGGTACACGCTTGTAGGCGACGACCAAAGGCTGCATACCATGTCTCATATTTGCGTAAACAAAAAAGATTAGCAGGTATGAGAATTAGAAATTTATGTATTGCCGTGGCTACAGTTAGCTGCATTTTTACAGGTTGCACAAAAGAACGACTGATAAACGATGATGGGAATCTGGTGCCCCAAACAGTGGAGCATGATGCCTCACTGCCGCAGATTGCTGTAAATGGAACACAATTGCATGCCGAGGCTTTTGGGCATCAGGACAGTGCGTTGCTCATTGTTTTACATGGCGGCCCGGGTGGTGACTATCGTTATATGCTTAATTGTAAAACCTTCGCTACTCAAGGATACAGAGTTATATTTTATGACCAACGAGGTTCTGGTTTGTCTAAAAGGCATTCTAAAGATTCTTATTCTTTACAAATAATGAATGATGACCTATCGGCTGTTATTGCACACTATAGAACATCGCCGAACCAAAAAGTATTTTTGCTAGGGCAATCCTGGGGAGCAATTCTTGCTACCGCATATATCAACCAATACCCAACACGTATAAATGGGGTAGTACTTGCTGAGCCTGGTGGCTTTATTTGGCAGGATGTATTGGATTATGTAGAACGAGCCAGGGACATAAAATTTACCAGCGAGCTATTAAATGATCTTCTATACGCTGACCAGTTTCTTACGGGCAAAGAATCTGAGCATGCAATTTTAGATTATAAATACGCCTTACTTGGAATTGTAGAAGGTAGTAAGGAGAGTCCCACAGGAGATGAAAGAATACCTCCTGTTTGGAGACTGGGGGCCATTGTAAATAAAGCATTGGTAGATATCGGGGAAAGGGATAAACCGAACTGGACTACAAACTTATCTCAATACAGCACTAAAGTACTTTTTGTCTATAGCGAAAAAAACAAAGCTTATGGTTTGGCTTATGCACAAAAAGTGTCTTCGCCCTTTCCTAATGTGCAGCTTTTAAAAATTAATGATGCGGGTCACAATATGTTTTCTTTTATCACCGGCTGGAACAACTTCTACCCAACTGCACTCAATTATTTAAATTCTTTAAAATAATACGATGTTCAAAATAAAAACTTTAGCCCTCTTCATATTTATAAGTATCAATTGTTACGGCCAAACAATTAACTGGTCACGGTTGCAAAAGGAAGATAGGCATATCCTAAATGTTAATATGGGTTTAGAGTATTCGTTGGTATCCGGTTTTGGGTATGGTTATCAATTGAAAACAAAGAATCCCATAGTGCTAATTACTGATTTTTCCATGCCTTTTGGAGAAGACTTTTTGGATGACCACAAAGCAAAACTTGGAGCTACGTTTAAATTCGCACAAGTCGGTAAATTTCATTTTACAGGAAAAGTTCAGGGCATAATCAGGCGATATGAAAGTGATTATGTGAGAATGGTAAATTTTGGCAGTGACCTGTCTGCTACAGTTGGCTATTATAAACAGAAATGGTTTATTGCAGGGGAGACCGGTTTTGACAAAGCTATTGTTACAAATTTTAAACACACACAACTTTATAAAGATGTTTATCCAGCCGCACAGGATGGCTGGTATGAGCCGGCAACCGGGGGTAATTTTTATTATGGTTTGCAGTCCGGTTTATCTTTTAAACGAAGCGATGTTAGCCTTAAGCTTGGAAAGGTTATAACACAGGATTTTAAAAACACCCCCGGTATCCCTTTTTATTTTCAGTTGGGGTATAGTTTCAGGTATGGGGCAAGGTAATGTTTGTGTAATAAAAATTTAAAAAGTAAAAGCGGGTGCTAGCACCTTGCCTTGGTTTTAGAAGGCCTAAAGCTTGGTGTTGAAGCTTAAAAACTATATGATGTCGCCAAACTTTCCTATTAGTGCCTCGGGTTTCTGTGGCCCGGGCTCAATGTACGATGTTATTCATACGATAGGCAGGCCTAGGTTTGTACCGAGGGGGCAAGCGATAATTAGAAAGGGAGCGTATTCGAACTTTTTCATTTACATAGTCCAGGGTGTTTTTAAGAGCGTAGCAAAAGTGAATGGGAAGGCTTTTATTCTGAGTTTTACTTTTGAAGATGATATTGATTGTTGTCCGGGAGCTTTGCTCAGCGGCTCACCTAGCAGTGTGGCCATTGAAGCCGTGGTTGATAGCGAGGTGTTAATCTGTAAATTGTCAGACTTTGAAAGCATGGTAGGCAATGAGGATTACCAGAGTATCATTAACAAGCTACTGCTTTATAATTTGGGCTTTTTGGAGCAGAGGCTTTTGGGAGCCATCTCCCTCAATGCTGAGCAAGCATATAGCCTGCTGTTGCAACAACATCCTGAGAAAATAAAGCTACTTCCTATAAAGCATATTGCAGGGTACCTGGGCATAACGGTGGAACGGCTCAGTCGCATCAGGAGAAAACTTATCGGAAGTGAAATTTGATAGTTGGCAGCAATTTGTTGAACATACCTTCACAGGATTATTGTAGACGTTGGTTTAGCTACTTAAAAATCTTTTTATTTTTTGGTAAATGATTTCTATTCGTTGTTTCAAGAATACAACTCCATTTATAATCAACGCAGATGTAAGCGCTGATAAGGAACAATATTTTCTAAAATGAAAATAATGATTCGATTAACTAAGAAAATACTTTTTATCGTATTTGGCGTTTTTGCGTCGATAATTGGGTTGTACCCAATTATTTATTTTATAATCGACCGAACATTTGGATTATTGAAGACAAAAAGTTCTCTTTTGTTGAGTAACGTTTTTTGGAATTTCGGGTTTTATGCTCATATTATTTTTGGAGGGTTGTCGCTATTGGTTGGATGGGTTCAGTTTAGTTTCAGATTGAGAGAACGGAAGATGGAAGTTCATAAAGTGATCGGCAAAGCCTACATCGTTGCAGCATTGCTTAGTTCAATTTCGGGTATCTATATTGCTTTTTATGCCACTGGAGGTTTAATAGCTTCTTTTGGATTTATAAATCTCGGCTGCATCTGGTTTTATTCAACGTTGAGGGCATACATTGAAATAAAGAAGGGGCATATCGATTTACACCAGCATATGATGATATACAGTTATGCTGCCTGTTTTTCAGCAGTAACTTTAAGGATATTTCTCCCTCTTTTAATCATTTTATTACACGACTTCACCACCGCTTATATGATAGTAGCCTGGCTTTGTTGGATACCCAACATGATTGTAGCATATTTCTTAGTGGCGAAATTTCGAAGAAGAAATTTAGTAACAACAATGAGGTAGTGGTATAAGTAGTTTGAATATTAAACAAGTGTCGTCGGCGGGAAATTGATTAGTAGGATAGAATGCAACATGAAAGTGTTATCCAAAAAGTAAAAAAAAATGCCATTTTTTTAAACGGTGTGCTACATTCAATATTGACTTTGGTTAATTGGTGTATACGCTTTCTCCACTTGCTTTGATAGTTGAAAAGCAAGTTGCTTTCAATACCTAAGTAGTCTAATTAATTTTAGTGTGCCATTTTCTTCTGGGGCATTGATGTCAACACTCGGTGATATGCTTAAATGACAAAATGCGCTTCATACAAACCTATTGCTCAAAGCTGAGTATACGCAAAAGGCTTTTAAAAGGTATACACTAAATAATGGGGAAACATTTACTTATGGTTGGCATATACGGGAAATCGATGGTACACCCAACAGATAACATGGCGGGAGTATTTTTGGTTTCAAGAGTATGGGAGTATATATTCCTAAAGAAGAAATTTATGTTGTCGGATTTACAAATTGTGATTGCATTTCACCCACTAAGATCACACAGGATATTGCAAAAATGGTATTAGAGGCTTTTGAAAAAAACAGGTAGGGGAGACCTTGCACAGCCCAGTCTATCAGTAACTATCTAGCACAAACTGCAACGCTCGTTGCCAGAGGATTTCTTGTTTAATTAAAAATCGCTTCGGTGGTTGAAGACCTCCTTCCACTTTTCATTTGATATTTTGGTATTCAGCCGCATGGGTTCCCCGAATTATCGTTAAGGAAATTATAAACGTATACAATTAAGATGGTTGTTTGACCAAAGTCAAATGATCTACTTCTTATTGATATTAGTTTTGGAAAAATCAATAACAAAATATTGATGGCCAACAACACTTAAAATTTTAACCCCATTTAACTACTATCCAATGCACTGCACATTTATTATTTACAAACTTTAATATTTTTCTTAAAGAGTACTCAACCATTTCTAACAGACTTAGCGTATTCACGCATTTTGGAAGATGTATGGTAAAGGACAGATTCAACATTCAACACTTTTTCAAGCATTCATACAAAACCAAATAGACAAATGAAATTTAATTATTTGAAGCTTTCGATGATCATCATTACAGTTTCCATACTCGCAGCCTGTACAAAAGAAAGAACGATTACGGATGAAGGGAATTTGGTTCCTAAAACCGTAGAGCGTGATGCATCACTCCCTCAGATTGCTGTAAATGGAACACAGTTGCATGCCGAAGCATTTGGCCATCCGGACAGTGCGTTGCTTCTTGTATTGCATGGCGGCCCCGGCGCAGACTATCGTTATTTACTGAATTGTACATCTTTTGCCAACAACGGTTTCAGGGTTGTGTTCTACGATCAACGGGGTTCTGGTTTGTCTAAAAGGCATCCGAAAGATTCTTACAGTATGCAACTCATGTATGACGATTTAACGGCGGTTATTGCCCACTACAAAACAAGCCCTACTCAAAAGGTATTCTTGCTAGGGCATTCATGGGGCGCTATGCTTGCAACCGCTTACATCAACGAATATCCCACACGTATCAATGGGGTAGTACTGGCAGAACCCGGCGGTTTTGTTTGGCAGGATGTACTCGATTACATCGAAGATTCCAGGAGCATAAGCTGGACCAGTGAACTCTTAAACGACTTGTTGTACATGGATCAGTTTCTTACCGGCAAAGAATCTGAGCATGCCATTTTGGATTACAAATATGCCTTGCTAGGAATAGCGGACGGTAACAAGGATAATCCTACTGGTGATGAAGGAAGATTGGCAACCTGGAGACCGGGAGCCATTGTAAGCAAAGCTGCCTTTGATATTGGCGAGCGTGATAAACCAAACTGGACAACGAATTTGTCGCAATACAATACCAAAGTACTTTTTGTGTACAGCGAACGTAACAAAGCTTACGGTCTGGCAAAGGCGCAAAAGGTTTCTTCGGCCTACTCAAACGTACAGTTATTAAAAGTTAATGGGGCAGGGCACGATATGCTTTCTTTTCCTACTGGCTGGAACAATTTTTACCCAACAGCACTCAATTATTTAAATTCTTTAAAGTAACATCATGTTTAAAATAAAAATTCTAGCGCTCTTCACATTTATAAGTTTCAATGGGTATACTCAAACTATTAATTGGTCACGATTGCAAAAAGAAGACAGCCATATAGCCGGCATTTATGGCGGTTTAGAGTATTCGTTGGTAAGCGGACTCGTTTACGGCTATCAACTAAAAACAATGATACCCATTGTACTTCTTGCAGACTTTTCGATGCCTTGGGGAGAGAAATTACTGGATGATAATAAGACAAAACTGGGGGCTTCTTTTGGGCTGGTAAGAGCTGGTAATTTTCGCCTTACAGCAAAAATACAAGGTGTATTCAGGCGATATGAAAGTGACTATGTACGAATGGTAAATTTTGGCAGCGACCAGTCTGCTACAGCAGGGTATTATAAGAAGAAATGGTTTGTAGCAGCAGAAGTTGGGTTTGATAAAGCCATTGTTACAAATTTTAAGCACGCACAGCTTTATAAAGACGTTTACCCAAACGTACAAGATGGATGGTTTGATCCAGCAACTGGCGGTAATTTTTATTACGGTCTGCAAACTGGCGTGTCTTTTAAACAAAGTGATATTACCTTAAGACTTGGGAAGGTGGTTACAGAAGATTTTAAAACTACCCCATCTATAGATTTTTATTTTCAGGTAGGGTATATATTCAGGTATGGGGCGAAGAAGTAGAGAAGGTTCACTTTAATTATGCTGCAATTTTCTATGCTGCAACAAGTATTGATGAAATTAAAAAAAGAAGATGTTGAAAGCATCCTCGAAAATGCTTTCGCCTACATTGTTGTGTTTGCAATGTTTGCATACGGTGTAGGTAAAATTATTCAGTTCGATGGTGCCATTAAAATCGATGAAACTATTTCTGAGTTGACCGGTATGCAATTAATGTGGGCATTTTATGGGTACTCAAAACCATTTGTGGTTACGTTAGGATTGCTGGAAATTTCAGGGGGTGTTTTACTCCTGTTCAAACGAACCAGAATACTTGGTTGTTTACTGGTTACGAGCATTTTGGTAAATGTTATTCTGCAGGACATATTTTACGGGGTGCACTTGGGAGCATTAAGGGCAGCCATCATCTATCAACTATTGATCATTATAATTTTATGGTTTAATAGGCAGAGACTAGTTCAATGTTTTAAAATACTCACCAGCTTTCCGGTTTTTACTGGCTCAAGAAAAATCTTCTTTATCAGAACTATCTTGTCAGTATTATTATTTGTATTGCTGCGGGTATTGGAGTTTTATATAACTAACAGATGGTGAAAAACTGAATCATTTTAGAAGCGAAGTATTCGATTGTTAATTGTAATTGCTAATCGCTGTGATGTTTAGAAAACACTCATTTGATTAAGAACATGACCATAAGAGCAGCAATTTTAAAACGAGAAGATGAACTTTTAGAAGCAATCAAGTCAAGTGACATAGTTAACTTGGACAAGCTACTGCATGACGACCTGCTTTTTATTTCACCTGGCGGACAGGCAGTAACGAAGCAAATGGATCTGGATGCTCATCGTTCAGGCGCAATGATCGTTGAAGCATTGAAACCGACAGTAGAACAAGTTAATATTATTGAAAACACAGCTGTAGTGGTAATTGTGTATGAGACAAAAGGCAGCATGATGGGCGTTCCGGTTGAAGGAAGCTTTAGGTATATCAGGATTTGGAAATTATTTTATAACGGTTGGCAGGTAATTGCAGGAAGCTGTGTGCAGATATAAGTGTTCAAAAGCTGCGTTTCGCTAATAATGATAGACAAAGCAAAATCTGCTGCAGGTGACAAATAGTTCATCAAGCATTAACGTAGTAATGTCTGACACGATTAGTCTGGCTCAGTTAGATAGGTGTAGAGGATATGCAAATGCTGCTGTTGGCGATTTAAACCAGATATTAAAATACAACTAGAAGCTGTTTGGCAAAGCCATAAGCGAGTAACGAAACAATCAAAGCGAATTATGAAATCAACTAGATACCATTATTGCTTCATTGTATTGCTTTTATTAATTTCTTTAAGTAGTAAAAGCCAGCAAGTAAGAAGAGTAGATGGAGTAGACGACAATCCTATCATCAAAAAAATGTACCAGAAGGATATTGAAATTCGGGAATTAGATGCTAAAACGGATACGGTTAACTTAGAGGACTTTGATAAATTGCATAGGGAGAAGATATTTGCATTGCTGGCCGCTAACCAGGTGATTACGCCCGTGGATAAATACAGAGCAGCTTTTATTTTGCAACACACAGCTGCAAAAATCTGTGATGGACAAATAACAAGTATGAGTAGTGAAAACTTTCTTTTAGCGTATCATCTATCATCTGCTGCCTTGACCCAATTGCAGTTTCAACATGATACTACAACGATCAAAAGAAATAACATAGCCAGAATGGTAGCCTTAAATTACGATAGGTACTTATTGTTTACAAGGGGTTTTCAAAAATTTGGAACACAATTCGTTTTTGATGATAAAACCGGAGATATGTTGTTAGCTCCTGTTGATACCACGTTGAGTAATGATGAAGAAAGGGAAAAATATAACGTGGAACCTTTGAGTTTCCAATTATCCAGATATAAAATGAAGCCAATGCCAGTGGACTAATTAGTTCTTTGGTCCCGATGTTTATATTCATGTACAAACTGATAAAATAGCACATCTTACTTCATGAAAACAAAGTAAACAAATCGAAAAAAGCCACCTTTCAATGAACTTAAATCAAATAACAATTCCAACATTAGATATTGTAAAGGCTATAGCTTTTTACCAAAAATTGGGCTTGCGTCTAATCGTGCAATCGTTGCCTCGATATGCAAGATTTGAGTGTCCTGAAGGCGGATCGACCTTTTCTATTCACCTTGTAGATCAACTGCCCAGCGGCAATGGAGTGTATGTTTATTTTGAATGTGAAAATCTTGATGAGTATGTGGACGAACTAATGGCCAAAGAGATCGATTTTGAGGAATTGCCTGCCAATAAAAGTTGGCTTTGGAGAGAGGCAAGATTAAAGGATCCCGATAACAATCAACTCATACTATACTATGCAGGCGAGAACAGGTTAAACCCTCCGTGGAGAATTGGACAATAGTTTAGAAAGTTAGCTTTGCTGCCTCCGGAATCAACCCACTGCAGAGCGACTAAGTAGAATCAGAAGAAAATTATCGGCTCGGCATTGGATTATGGATGCTGCTGATGCTTAAGGTTGTGCTGGTATGCGAATACGCTGACTATGCTTCTGTAAAGAACACCCTCGAAAAATAATACTTTTAAAATAGAAAGCATGTTGGCATCTTTGGTAAGCAACAATATGCAATAAAATGAGAATGATGTTCCGCTTAAGTAAGAAAATTGGTTTAATTGTTTTTGCATCATTTGCGTGTATAGTTGGATTATACCCAATCACCTATTTTATTATAGACCGAACATTTGGTTTATTAAAATCAAAAAGTGCTCTTTTGTTGGACAACGTTTTTTGGAACCTGGGCTTTTATACCCATATCATTTTTGGCGGATTGGCGCTGATGGTGGGATGGGTTCAATTTAACCCGAGGCTACGATAACGGAAGATGAGCGTTCATAAAATCATTGGCAAAGTTTACATCATTGCCGCATTGCTGAGTTCAGTTGCCGGAATCTATATTGCTTTTTATGCTACCGGCGGCATTGTGGCAAGCTTGGGGTTTATTTATTTGGGATGCATCTGGTTTTATTCAACCATGCGATCATATATTGACATCAAGAATGGTCATGTAGATTTACACCAATATATGGCAACGTACAGTTATGCCGCTTGTTTTTCGGCAGTATCCTTAAGAATATTCCTGCCGTTGTTGGTTATGTATTTTCACGACTTTACCAAAGCTTATATGATGGTAGCCTGGCTTTGTTGGATACCCAATATTATTGTTGCCTATTTTTTAGTGAAGAAGCTTCAAAGAAAAAAATATATACTAAGTCAAACGATGTAGTGTTACAAATATTTTGGGAAGTCAATGAATGCTGCATTGGCTTCTATTGAAATCACAAGGAGCAATAATCAAGAAAGCATAAAAAACCAATTTGGGATCTGGGCGTTTTGTGTTAAGTTGGTGCAAGAATGAAAACCTGACTTAGAATCATTTCTTTTTGTTTATGGTATTCTACAGGCATTGTAAAACAGCTATGATGCAGCCATATTGTATGATTTACTTTGGATAATTGGGCAAGCTAAACATAGGAAGGTGTTGCGACACAGCATCCGTTTTACCACACGATGTAAACAGAATCTTCCTTCTTTTTATTTGCAGAATCTGCGTGTAGTCTCATCTCAATAGGCGGTTTTGCAGAATCGCTCTGTAGCAATCTCGTCAAAACGTTTTTGCCCAATATTGAGTCTGCCATGCCAGGTAATGTTTTATTATCTTCAAAGGAGGCCTTTGGATCAGGATTTTGCGACGATGTCAGGCCGTTATTAAAAAACTTTTCATCATTATCATTCCCTGAATTTTGGACTGCTGATTTTTGATCATTACGTAGTTCTGCGTTTACTTTGTTCGTAGCGGTTTCACTTTTGTTTGAATCTCTTGCCTCATGAGTGTTTGTAGGGGAGAAATCGCTTTTTTGCTCCATACTGGCATCTACAAAAGAGGAGTTAAACAGGTAAATAGAAAAAGGTACTAAAAAAAGTAGTACGGCAAACCACCAAAAAAACAGGTATTTCTTCCTTTTTCTTTCGTTAACAAGTTGTTGCTTTACTACATTAAACGATGCACCGCAAAGTGAAGTGTCTGGTTCTAGAGCATCTAGTCGATCTCTCATAAAAGCATCTAATATTTTCTGCGATTTATTTTGCATGACTATTACTTTCATGTAGTTGTAGTAAATAGAACTTTTCTTTTAAAATTGTTCTTGCATTATTTAAGTGCCACTTAGAAGTACCAATAGAGATATTGAGCGTATCGGCTATATTTTTATGGGTAAACCCTTCCATCACAAACAGATTAAACACCAATTTCGATGCCTCGGGCAGTTCCTGCACAATATTTAAAATTTCTTTTTGGGTTATGTCGCCAAATACTATTGCATCAATATGGAAGCTGTTCATCTCGGCTTCTGTAATTTCCTTGTGCTCAAATGCTGTAGAGTTTCTTAATTCATTCAAACAAGTATTGGTAATAATTTTGCTCGTCCAACCCGTGATGGAGCCTTCTTTCCGGTATTGATGGATCTTGGTGAAAACGGTAAGCATGGCTTTATTAAAACTAGCAGTAGCATCTTCATAATTGCGGTGGTAACGCAAACATATTTTCATAAGTTGCTTAAAGCAGTACGTATAGAATAGTTCCTGGTAACGACTATCATTTTTCTTACAGCCCTCTAAGTAACTTAATAGTTGTTCTTCCATTTAGCTAAGCTTATAACCAATTTTAAACCCAATGTTAGGAAGCGTAAAACTGTTGCCAATTAAGGGTGTTGCAGAAATGCCCCACATTATTTTACCTTTTACCGGCAATCGTCTGTAACCTAACGACATTGTTCCTAAAACATTGGGAATCCGTCTTCCCAGGTATTTGATTGTGTATTCATATTCTGGTGCCATAAGTGTTCCTTGCCTACTTTTAATAATATAGGTAGCTCCCAATCCCACCTCAAAAAATCTCTTTTGCTTCCCAAAAAGATAATTTACCTGGAGTGGCAGCAATAGCACACGATAATTTAAAACATCTCCGGAATAATTATAGGTCGTAAGATTGAGGTAAGAGAATCCCGAGCGTAATCCCCAACCATCCCGTCTATTTTCATTAAATCTAAAATCATAGTTTAATGAATAGAGCCCAGCGCTACCAAGCGCTTCGGCATATACATATTTGTTTTTCGTCTGCCTGTGGGCTGCTTTTTTTGAGGGGGCTGTTACTGTTGTTGTGTCCGCTCTTGGATACTCACGGGTCATTTTCCAAATATCTTTCATGGATAGTTGTAAAGTGTCTTGTTCTATTTTTCGTAAAATCTTTACATATATAGCAGGTGCTTGTTCTACAATAAATCCTTCGTATATGGTAATGCTGTCGTTTAAATATATTCGGTCAAGCGGCATCACTACCTGCTGCCCCTTCATGAACGAAAGAATTAAAACAAAGAGAACGCTTAAAAACAATTTCATACGGTCATTTAAATTTGAATTTTAATTTGGTGCTGAGCATTCAGCACTCTATCCAGGAAAATCAATTTCTCTTATAGGTATCAACGAGTGTATAACTTTTACCCGGTTCCGTTACCAATCTTTTAATTACCAGTTTTTTTGTTGTTATATAATCTACCCTCCACACAATTACATCTCCGGCCAGGTATCCCCCCGGCATGTCCCTGCTGTAAACCATTTTCAAGGTTTGTCCATTCGGGTCTAGTTCCCAGGATGCATACTTACCATTTATTTCTGCCGAATAGAAGCCGCAATTATTTGGTCCATAAACTACTTCGGCATTGCCATTTAATTGAAAGGTATACAAATCATCATCCTTGCATGGTTCAGTAGGACCAGTCTCAACAGCATCTGGTGAATAAACTACAGCTGAATTTTTAAATATCCAGGGGCTGGCTTCAATAGCATTTTTAATTTCGTTAATGTCCGTGAGCGATGGAGTTTCAGGAATATAATCATCTTTTTGGCAAGATGTAAATAGCAGACCAAATACAATTACACTGAAACCTAAGATCGTCTTTTTCATGAAAGGCTTTTTAATATTTATAATTTGTTGTCATTCTAATGACACGGTATTTGCTAAAGAGGTTGGGTACCGTGGCTTAATTATTTTTTGCTCCCAATTATAATTTCAAGGTAGTTTTTTTTAATCATCCTTTATTGTTGATCGTTGTCAGTTAGCAGCTCAACAAAGCATGCTAATTTCATGCTGCAAATATCAAACGGCTTAAGTTGGTTACGCTACTTTTTATTCGCCCTGTAGCTAACTTTTGCCAGGGAAATTGGCGTTTAACATAAATTTTGAGTTTTGAAAATCTAATGAGCAGGTGGATGAACTCATGTGCGTAAAGATATAATCTGAAGAAATACCGGCAGAAAAAAGTTGGTTTTGTATGACAGTACAGATAAAGAGCTCTGGCTAAGCTATCAAATTATCCTTAACCGGCCGCTAAAAAAACTGAAACTTTCATTATAACTCAAAGCCAGAGTTGGTAGCAGGTGGGTGAACATTTCTTTCCGAAATACCGGGAGCGAAGATGAGAAATTAGGGCCTCCCATACCCATTAGGATAGATTACTTTTATCTGCTCCCATTTTTAATTGAATCTTTTTTGCTGCCTTTGATTTTGTATTCATTGTCGGGTATTTGCATACCTCTTGGCTTTTTAGGTGCTGTTTGCAACAAGAATGAATCTGGAGTTGTTCTAGTGCTGGGTGCCACATTCAAAGAAACTGCACTGTCCCTTTCTGGCAGGGAAAGCGGAAGTTGAGAAAAAGTGATATTTCGTAAGACTGGTTCATTGCCAAAATCAATTGAGTCTGTAGGTGTATTAACCGGTTTTGGCAAAGGCATCGGTTGCCTGTATTGTGCCGTATCTGCTGTTGGTACTGGTGGTGGTGTCATTAACTTTTGGGTATCGGTTTGCTCGATAGGTGGTTGTAGGTTTTTATTTTCCGCAGGCTTTGTATTTTTCTTTATGATAAAAAACAACACAACCAGCGCAATCAATCCACCGCCTATGATGGCTATTGTTTTTGCAGCAACGCCTTCGCTGTTTGGATGTGCAGGCTTTGCTGGTTCGTTTGCATCTTCGTTTACGGAAGCATCGAGCTCCAGCTCAATGCGGGCCCAGATACCATCTGCCATATCAGGCACCGGCAACTGCTGCAACTTGTCTGCAATTATAATTTCGTATGGTTGTTTTAAACTCAAGTTTTTTTAAGACGGCTTATTTTTTCTTTTAATTTCTTTCTTGCATCACTCAGGTGCCACTTGCTAGTGCCCTCGCTTATACCCAGTTGTTGCGCAATTTCTTTGTGGGTATAGCCTTCTACTGCGTACATCACAAATACGGCATGAGTTGCTGGTGGTAATTGTTTTATAAAGTGCATGATTTCTGCCGCATCACTTGCTTCTACTATTGCGTTGTTTACAACGGGTTCACTTACATGCTCTAATTCATGGGTGCTAAAACGGCTTCGTTGTTTGATGTGCGTTAGTGCTTCGTTTATTACAATTCTTCTTAGCCAGCCATGAAAATTCCCTTTGGTCTCATCAAAG
>JBBRCW010000111.1:0-18490 GCA_038204535.1 Chitinophagales bacterium
TTCCGCGTTTTATGCTCGATCTTAATAAAGTGCCCGATATAAGTATTGAAAAGAAAAAAGAAAGTAAAGGCATAACCGCCTGACAATTACTTATATTTCTCATTTATTAAAGCCCGGTAAAGGGCTTTTTTTATTGTTAATGGCAAGATGCCCCCGCACACCTGCTAACCCATTTTTTGTTGATGACCATCTTTCGGCCTTTTAAAGATGAGTATATGGACACGGCAACAACGCGTTAAGTCATAATATTCACTTTTTGCCAAACACATAATCCTGTTAACTTCGCACTTCAAAAATTTTAAGAAAGATGAGCCAATTTCGCAATTTTAAAATGGTAGATTATGTGGTGTATGGCCGGGGCAGTTTTAACCAATTAGACGATATAATTACTCCCCATAGAAAAACGGGCACACCCATGATTTTTTTGGTTGATCACCATTTTAAGAACGGAGCGGCTGCAGGCGAAGGCAAACCATTGGCTGAGCGTATTCCGGTTAGAGGTAACGATAAAATTGTTTTTGTTGATGTTACTTACGAGCCTAAAACAACACAGGTGGACCAACTGGCGCAAAACCTGAAAGACGAATTTGGTACGGTTAGCGGCATCATAGGCATAGGCGGAGGATCGACTATGGACCTTGCCAAAGCGGTTAGTTTAATGATGAACAACCCCGGCTCGTCAGCCGCCTACCAGGGCTGGGATTTGGTAAAATTTCCGGGAGTTTATAAAGTGGGCATCCCTACTTTAAGCGGCACCGGCGCCGAAGTTAGCCGCACAACGGTATTGACGGGCCCCACCAAAAAGCTTGGTATGAACAGCGATTTTACCCCCTTTAACCAGATTGTCTTAGATCCGTCGCTGGCAGCTAACGCACCCGTTAACCAGCGGTTTTATACCGGTATGGATTGTTACATTCACTGTATAGAAAGCCTGCAGGGCACCTACCTGAACGAGTTCAGCAAAAGCTATGGCGAAAAGGCCCTGGAACTTTGCCAGGAAGTATTTTTAAACAAAGACCATTGGGATAATGAAAGCGACGATAAACTGATGATGGCCAGTTATGCAGGCGGAATGAGTATCGCTTACAGCCAGGTGGGCGTGGCTCATGCGGTTAGCTATGGCCTAAGTTACTTGCTTGGTACCAAACACGGCATAGGCAACTGTATTGTTATGAACCACCTGGAAGAATATTATCCTGAAGGCGTGGCAGAGTTTAAGCAAATGGTTGAAAAAAACAACATAGAAATACCCGCAGGCATTTGTAAAGGTTTAAGTGATGAGGACTTTGATAAGATGATAGACGTGAGTATGGTGATGAAGCCGCTCTGGGAAAATGCCCTGGGAAAAGATTGGGAAAAAATAATTACAAGAGAAAAGCTAAGAAGTTTATACGAAAAACTGTAGAGAACCGGGATTTTTCGGATTTGGGGGATTAGAGGGAAATGAAAGGATTTGATTATTACGCAATTTCTATCTTAATCCCAGTAATCCAGGTTCTATCCTAATCCCAATAATCCAGTTTCCATTTAATCCAATCTAATCCCAGTAATCCCGGTTCTATCCTAATCCCAATAATCCAATTTCCGTTTAATCCAATCTAATCCCAATAATCCCGGTTCTGTTTAATCGAATCTAATCCCAGTAATCCAGGTTCTGTTTAATCAAATCTAATCCAGGTAATCCCGGTTCTATCCTAATCCCAATAATCCAATTTCCGTTTAATCCAATCTAATCACAGTAATCCAGGTTCTTCTCTAGCAATCCTTACACCTTCCCGATACCACCACTTCAATCAACTCGGGCTGAAAGCCTTTAGGCAAATTTACCTGGGGTACTGAAACAGCATCTAAACAATAGGTAGTTCCGCATTGACTGCAGACAAAATGCACATGGTTATCGTGGTGATGGCCTTCGGTACATTCATCTTTACAAAGGGCGTATCGCACCGAATTATCGGCAGTGGGTATGGTATGGATAATGCCTTTTTCAACAAAGGTTTGCAGCGTACGGTAAATGGTTACCCGGTCAAATTTTTCACCGGTTTTTTTCTCAATATCGTTGTGCTCAAGCGCACTATTCATTTCGTAAAAAACCTCCAGAATTTTCTTACGGCTTTCAGTTACACTTAACTGGTTCTTTTTTAATATATCAGGTACTTTTGAAGGCATATGATAACATTACTGTGGATTGTTAGAAAATACACTGTTAACAAATCCGTTTGGTCCGGGGTTTTCTTTCAACAGTCCTTTTATATCGGTACTTAATTTCTTCATTTCATCTGACTTCAAAGCATCGTAAACGCCGCCCCTCACTTGTCCTTTTTTATCGACCAGTGCAAAAAATTGGGTATGAATAAATTGGTCCTCCAATTTTTCAAGGTTGTTTTTTGGATCATCTAATAAATAACTTGCCCGGGCGCTGTTATAAAGGCTGTCTTTTCGGCCGGTAACCAGCAACCATTTTTTGGTATCAATATGCATGCTATCGGCATAGAATTTTAACCGGGCCACGCTATCGGTTTCTGGTTCAACAGTGTGCGCCAGTATCATAAAGTCGGGTTCATCCTTAAATTCGGTGTATACTTTTTGTAAACTTCCGTTCATTCGCGGGCAAATGCCTTTACAGGTAGTAAAAAAATATTCAACTACTGTAACCTTTCCCTGCAGATCGTCAAGCGTTACTTTTTTGCCATCCTGGTTTGTAAACGAAAAAGGTTTTACATAGCTTATGACCGGCAGTTTCGCCTTCCAGTTATCGTTGCCCGCAAAAACAAAATAAAGAAACGCCGCGGTTAAAACAACAAAAAAAATCGAGTATCCAACAAGCTTCTTCATGAACTGTATATTGAAAGCGCAAATGTACGTTTGCCTCTTGTGAATGTTTAGAGAATTATAAAACTCAACCCAACATTTTGCAACTTTGTTGCAAAAGACTACATTTGCCATAAATGAATGCAAAAATTAATTGGGACGCATTGGGGATTACAGCTTCGCTGGCTTGTGCCATACACTGCGCCATCCTTCCTTTATTTTTAACAAGTTTGCCTGTATTTGGTTTCGAAATAATTGAAAACTTCACATTTGAAGTGGTGATGGTGTCGCTGGCGTTTTGTATTGGCATCTACTCTTTGTATCATGGCTTTAAAAAACACCATCATAGTCTTACGCCCATGATCATTTTTTCAACAGGGTTTGTTTTTTTGGTAATGAAGCTGTTTTTTATTTCAATTGAAACCTGGCTGCTTATACCCGCCGTAGCCGGAATTGTAACAGCGCATGTCATTAACTATAAGGCCTGCCGTTTACATAACCACGCCCACGAAACGGATTGCGCACACGAAAAAATTATATCGTAATACCCCGATCGTCGTAGAGACGCCCGATCGGGCGTCTCTAGGTTTACAATTAATAAAGACGCCCGAATCGGGCGTCTCTACGGGGCCACCACCGTTTCGTTCGCCAATACCTTCTTAATCACGTCCACTATTCTATTTCCCTTTTCTTTAACCTGGTCTTCTGTCCACAAAAGGCTGATGGCGGTACTTATACAACGGCTCATGACCGCATCGCTTGCGGGAAAACTGGCTGTAGCGTAACTCTTCAACTTATCGGATACTTCTTTACTAACCCCATTCAGCGTGGTCGAATTTTTTAAATGATCCCATTTGGAGATGTAGTGCCAGTTATTCTTAAACCAGTAAAAATTACCTGCTAATATGCCCTGGGCTTTCATTTCTTCTACAACCGCATTGGCTGTTTCGCCGGATGGCAAAAACCAGCTTAAGAAGGAACAACTGTCGCCTTCGGGGTCGGGCAGCTTACGAAAAGTTACTTCGGGTACCTGTGATAAAATATCTTTTAAGATAGACTGATTCTTTTTCTGGACAGCCAGAAAGGTATCCAGCTTCTTAATCTGCGCCAATCCAACGGCTGCATGCAGTTCGCTAATTCTAAAATTGTATCCAATAAAAGGATGCAGGTCTGCGCCCCGGTCAACCCCTAAATGGTCGTGCCCGTGATCGGTATAGCCATCGCATTTTACATAAACATCTTTGTCGTTGGTCATTACCACACCGCCTTCGCCGCAGGTAATGGTCTTTACAAAATCGAAACTGAAAGTGCCCGCGTGGCCGATAGTTCCCAGTTTTTTCCCTTTAAACGATCCGCCAATGCTCTGGCAGGCATCTTCAAGAAGCACCAGGTCATGTTCGGTGCAAATTTGCTGCAGGGCATCCATATCGGCCATACTGCCGCACATATGCACCGGCATAATGCATTTTGTTTTAGTTGTGATTGCTGCTTTAACAGCTTCGGGGTCCAGGGTGAGCGTTTCGTCTACATCCACCAAAACCGGTATAGCACCAACACTTAAGACTGCCTCAAAGCTGGCCACAAAAGTAAAAGTGGGCATAATAACCTCATCGCCTGCCCCAATGTTTAAAGCAGCCATAGCAGTTGTAAGCGCTGCCGTTCCGCTGCAGGTTAATTGGGCATACTGGCTGCCAAAAGTTTCGCAAACTGCTTTTTCCAGTTCAATGGACTTCCAGATGCCTTTGCGCGGGCCATCAAAACCATATCGCATTAGAATACCTGTTTCCATTACATCATTTACCTGCTTGCGTTCATCATCGCCAAAAAATTCGAAACCGGGCATGTGCAAAAATTAAAAAGTTAAAATAAAAAACCAGGCAAGTTACTGCCGGGCGGTAAAGGTAAAAGTTTTTGCCGGAGAGCTGTATTCATCCAATTGCCCGGCTTGGCTAAAGATAAAAAAGCGGGATAAGTTAATTTAAGTTCCTGCCATTGCCGCCCGCCTACTTCAGCTCTACCCATTCGCTCACCACATTATTTCGGTCGACCGCTGCAACAAAAATGCGCTCGTTGTTCTCCGTTTCTATCGCTGAGGTATTTAACTCCAGTAATTTATCCTCCGTAAAAAGCTTTACTAATTTGGCGTTGTCCATGTCGGCGGCTGCACCCCAAGGCAATGTATAAACTGCAAATTCTTTTATTGGTTCAGCCCCGCGGTACATAATGCGGTATTTTTTTGCACCCAGCTTTTCAACCAATGGCTTTAATGGCGCTATACTGTCAATCCACTTCATGGGCGGAACGATCGCCGGGTACTTATAGTAATTGTTTCGCAAACTGTCGTTCCATCCATTGGGGTTGGTGCTGAAAGTTTTACTGCTAAAAAAAATGCTGCCCTGCACATTCGGGTTATTTCGCAATGCCTTTAATTGATTGGGTATTTCGTTCCTGCTTTTCCAGGCGCCGGTTCGGGCTTCATTGGTTCGGTAAATTCCATGACCAATAAAACATTGCTTTCCATAACTATGATTACTCCACCAATCAAGCAGAATGTTATAATCCACCACCCTATGGCCAATTTCCCAATATAACTGAGGTGCCACGTAATCTATCCAGCCTTTGCGTAACCACAATAATATGTCGGCATACAAGTCGTCGTAATTGGTTTGCCCGGCAGTGGTATTGCTTCCCAAAATATCTTTATTCTTATTTCGCCAGACACCAAAAGGACTGATACCAAATTTTACCCGTGGGTTCGCATTGTGTATGGTATGGTGCAGCATTTTTATAATAGAATCTACATTGCTTCTCCGCCAATCGTCTTTGTTTAATCCATTGCCATATCGCGCAAAACTGGCATAATCCGGAAACTCCTTTCCCGGAATGCGATATGGATAGAAGTAATCGTCAAAATGTATCGCGTCAAGGTCATAGCGTTCAACAATGTCTTTTATCACCCTGTTTACATGTTCCCTGGCTTCTGGCAGTCCCGGATCGAAATATTTTTTTCCGCCGTAGGTGACAAACATATTTGGAAACAAACGCGAAACGTGGGTGGGTGAAATAGAAGAAGTATTGATGTTGAATACCGCCCGGTAAGGATTGATCCAGGCATGAAACTCCATGCCACGTTTATGAGTTTCTTTGATCATAAACTCCAGCGGATCATAATAAGGAGAGGGCGGCAATCCCTGCCTGCCGGTCAGGTATTCGCTCCAGGGTTCGTACTGGCTGGGGTAAAAAGCATCGGATACCGGCCGTATCTGCATAACCACGGCATTCATACCGTTTCGCTTGTGCATTTCGAGCAATCTTAAGTACTCAGCCTTTTGCTGATCGGAGGGAAGGCCTTTCTTACTCGGCCAGTCTATATTTTCTACAGTGGCTATCCATACAGCCCTAAATTCATATTGAGGAGAATTTTGTGCCCTTGCAGAAACTGCTGCCATGCAAACTATCAAAACCGCTATCAATCTTCTCATACTATCCGCTTTCTATTTTTTATTGGGTCGCAACGGGTGCGTTGTCCCTCATTTTATCTAACAAATTATTTAGTGCTTCAGCGTCTTCCAACGATAGTGCAGAAACGATGCTGTCCATTTGCCCAGTATCTTTATCTAACCTATCGAGCAGTTGCATGCCTTTTGGAGTAATGGTAACATCAACCAGGCGTTTATCGTGTGCGCAAACAACTTTATGTACATATTCTTTCTTCAGCAGGCGTTCAACAATGCGGCTTGTATCGCTCATTTTATCAATCATCCGCTCTCTGATCTGCTGCGTGCTTAAAGGTTTAATACTTCCCCTCAGTATGCGCAGTATGTTATATTGCTGGTGCGTAATATCTTCCTTTTCCAGGTAATTCTTTATTTTTTCGAGCAGCCAGTTTGAAGAGAAAATAATATTAACGATGGCCTTATGATTCTCGCTTCTAAATACTGTTTGTTGAATTTCCTTGCTAATGCCCATGGCAGCGGTTTATGCAAAAATATGGGTCTTGAATTTTTTAGCCATGAAAGTTTAAGTTTAAACTTTGTTTTTAAGTAATCCTTATACATTAAAAACTTTGCAGCGCCTTTTGGCTGGATATATTGTTGCGGCTATAACTACCTGTTACTCTGCAATACCATTGGGTCAAAATGATACAAGTTACGGATGGGTCATTTTATCCATCCAATGCATGACCACAGCAGCCTCTCGGGCCGGGCAGGGATTGGGCTCATTACCTAAAAAAAACTGCACCACCCGCTCAATCATTGGTTGCTGAACGTGGGCAGGAAACGGTAGTTCAAATTTCTGCGTCTTTCCATTTACCACTAATTCAACTTTGCTTGTAAATACCGAAAAGGTGATCTTTCCTTCGCTGCCTGTTATCTCGCAAGTATCTTTTACAGCATCGTCATTAACTGAAAAACACCACAAACCGTTAAACAAGATACCGCTGTCAAAAAGCATTTGACCCGACACCAGGTCGGTAGCTGAATAAAGCCCTGCCTGGCTCAAAGCCTTTCCCTCAATGTACGAGGCATCCCCAAAAAAATAATACATCAGGTCCAGTTGGTGCGGCGCAAGGTCGTGAAACAAGCCACCGCCAGAGACTGCCGGATCGATCCGCCAGTTTTCTTCTGTTTGCGCAATCGTGTTCTTTTTGGGTGACTGCAGCAACCTCAAATCAACAAAACGGATATCGCCTATTACCTTATCAATTAAGAGCGATCGGATTTTTTTAAAAACAGGCATCTGTCGGCGATAATGGGCAACAGAAAGTTTGGTGCTGTATTGCTCTGAAGCCGCAGCCATTTCTAATGCCTCTGCCTCGTTAAGCGCCATTGGCTTTTCAACATACACCGGCTTGCCAGCTGCAAGGCAGGCTATTGTATAATCTTTGTGCGATGAGGGCGGGGTGGCAATATACACCGCGTTTACCCGCGGATCGTTGATCAGCTTATCGGCATCATCGTACCAATTGGGTACGTTATGCCGCCTTGCGTAGTCGGCAGCCTTGGCGCCGTTTCGCCGCATTACTGCCACCAACACTGAGTTGGGAACTTTATTAAAAGCCGGACCGCTTTTTACCTCGGTAACATCGCCGCAGCCTATTATACCCCAGTTAATTTGTTGTGTCATGATGGCAATAGAAGATTAATACCTATTGGGTGAATGCTGGTCTGCATCACCTGGCGGATTAATTAAAACCCGCCAGGTTTATGACATTTGAAAAAGATCGTAAATTTTACCAGCTAACAAAGCCTACCTGCTCAGGTGCATGCTTCTTTCTTTGTACAGCGTTCTGAAGTAAGGATCCCGCAAATCTTTTATAAACCGTATGGCTTCCCCGGTGCTTTTCATTTCGGGGCCTAACTCGCGGCTTACACCAGGAAATTTATCAAAACTGAAAACAGGTTCTTTAATAGCAAATCCTTCCAGTTTTTTCTCGAAGGTAAAATCGGTTAATTTGGCGGCATCCAGCATTACTTTGGTAGCAATATTCAGGTAAGGTATCTGGTAAGCCTTCGCTATAAACGGTGTGGTACGCGATGCTCTTGGGTTGGCCTCAATCACAAAAACTTTACTGTCTTTTATAGCAAATTGTATATTGATGAGGCCCTTAATATTCAAAGACCTGGCAATTTTTTCAGAATAATATTCCATGGTGGTAATAACCAGCGGTGTAAGATTAAAGGCAGGCAGCACAGCATTACTGTCGCCGCTATGAATACCGGCAGGCTCAATATGCTCCATTACACCCATTACATGAAAATTTTCACCATCGAAAATGGCATCCACTTCGGCCTCCTGGCATCGGTCTAAAAAGTGATCGATCAAAACTGTATTTCCTGGCAAATGTTTCAAAAGGCTGATTACTGCCTTTTCTACTTCGTCGTCGTTTATTACAATCCTCATACGCTGCCCGCCCAGCACATAACTAGGCCTTACCAGCACCGGGTAGCCCACTTTATTGGCCACTTCAATAGCATCCTCCGCTGTGTGGGCAGTACCGTATTCGGGATAAGGAATTCCAAGCTCTTTTAAAAGGTCGCTAAAACGGCCGCGATCTTCTGCAATATCCATATTGTCAAAAGAGGTTCCTATAATCTTTATGCCTCTTTCGTGCAATTTGCGGCTTAGCTTCAATGCGGTCTGCCCACCCAATTGCACAATGACACCTTCAGGTTGCTCCAGCTCAATAATATCCCACAGGTGCTCCCAAAAAACGGGCTCGAAATATAATTTATCGGCAATGTCGAAATCAGTACTAACGGTCTCAGGATTACAATTAATCATAATGGCCTCATAACCACACTCTTTTATAGCTAACAGGCCATGCACGCAGCAGTAATCAAACTCTATGCCTTGCCCTATACGATTGGGGCCACTGCCTAAAACAACTATTTTTTTCTTTGGAGATCTGAAGGATTCGTTAGACTGAAGGGTATTGCTCATTAATTATAAAATTTCGCAAAACTAACGATTACCTGTTAAAGGTGAACTAATTACTCATAAAAGTATAAGGCGATTGCAATCTTGACTTAACCTGCATACTGATTGGCGACACGGCAGACGCAAAATAATTGACTAGAATTCCCTGGTCATTTACAAGGAATTTTGAAAAATTCCAGGCGGGGTCTTGTTGGTTCCATCCATTCTTAGACTTATCTGAAAGCCATTGAAAAACAGGATTTTGCTGAGGACCTTTTACGACCACCGATTTCTTTGCCAGCAAAAAATCAACGCCAAAATTCATTTTGCAAAAAGCTTCAATTTGATTGTCGTTTAGTGTTTCCTGTTGTTTAAAGTCGTTCGAAGGAAACCCAATTACAATCAGCCTATCAGCATAATCATTTTGTAACTGTTGTAATTCTTCCAGTTGTGCTGTAAATCCGCAATCGCTGGCAGTATTAACCAGCAATACATATTTGCCACTAAAGCAGCTCATTTCTACCACTTTATTGGCATTTGAAACAAAGGACAGATTGTAAAAAGATTGCGGTGGCTGTTGTTTTAAGGATGGGTTTTGTAAAATATTTTTTTTGCCGCTGAACAGTCCTGTCACAGACATTAAGGCCGGGTAAAATGTTTTTAGGAATGATTGCCTGATGGTCATATTTTCCTGTTTGATAAAAATTATTGCCAACATAATGCCAAATAATATTCCAATGAGTGTTTTTACATACGTCTGCATACAAACAACAAAGCCATTATGTTTACGGAAAGGCGGTTTTATCGATATTGGGAATTACACGTAATGCATTCTTATAATAGATTTTTTTAAGTATTTCGTCGGATAGGCCCAACCCATACATTCGCCAAAATGCATGATATCTCTTATGGTAGGGAAAGTACTCATCTTCAGTTTCGAGCACCCGAAAATAGGTATTGTATTCGTCGGGCACCCAGCTGTCTTTACCAAATAAAATCCGATCCTGGTATTGAATAAAAAATTGTTTGGCTGCCCTTGGCTGGCGGCCCAATTCGGCAATTACAGCCCCAAATTCAACTACCACATTTGGCAAGGTATCTAATAGTTTGCCCAAATACTTTAGGTCGTTGGCATACCAGCCAAAGTGGGCAGCAATAAAAGTTGTACCGGCATGTTTTTTAAAAATGTTGTGCTGTTCTTCAATCAGTTTGTCAAAAGGCTCGGGATCGGTATCGCTGCGTTTTCGTCCTGCGTGGGTTTTTAGCTCCAGCCACCGTTCGTTGTTTTCATCCAAAGGGTCCCAAAAAGGTTTAGGGTCGGCGGTATGGATTAAAACCGGAATGCCCAATTGGCCGCATTTCGCCCAAATTGCATCCAGCCGTGGATCATCCACCGCAACCCGTTTGCCCGTATTATCTTTTACCGAAAAACCCAGGCTCTTAAATATTTTCAATCCATTCGCTCCACTTCTTACATCGTCTGCAAGGCGCTCTACGGCTTTTTCTGTCCAGCCTTTTTCGCCCATTCCGCCGAAGTCGATGTTGGTAAATACAATAAACCGATTGGGAGCCGTTGTCTTTATGTTTTTGATCGATTCTTTCAGTTTATCGCCGCCCGTACCGCTGAGGTTTACCATAACCACCATATTCATTTTATCCATGGGGCCGGTCAGTTCATTTAAATTCTGAGTGTTCATTCTATATTGATGATTGTGTACATCAATGAAAGGAAATTTAGCCTTTGTAATGATATGCTGCGGCACCACAAGTGTTGAGGGCGGGTCGTACTTCTCAAAATCCATAACATTCTGGGTACAACCGGTTATAACAATAAACTGTAAAAGAAAGGGTACGAAATAGGTTTTCATGCAGTATTCATTTTAGTAGAAGTTTAAATGTAATTAAAAGAAAATTGAACCGCTGCAAACTATTCTGCGTTGCGGCTACACGCAGGCCTTATTTTCAGCAATCGATCCATTCGTTTTTTGTCTAAGACATTTGTTAAACAATAGCTGTATCCATTTATCACATTGGTTTTCAGTTGCTTTTTAACTATCTTTAAGAGATGTGAATATAAGCAAACTTCGATTTATTATGAATGTGATTATACCAGGCAATACCACCATTTTTGAAGGCGAATGGGCCACTTATTGGTTTGATGTGGACGGCATTTTGCATGCCCTTACCAAACAGTTTAAAAAAGGAATTCAGCAGGTTTTTGGAAATTTTGAGGTGATCAAAAAGATCGCCCATAATCAAAAAATTTGTTTGCTCATTTATCTCAATTCAACCTCCATTTTGAACAAAGAAACTTTTAAGGTTTTCGCCAATCAGTTACCGGATTATTATAAAGCCATCGCATTAATTTCAAAATCATTTTTTGCAAAAATGGTACTTGATTTCGTTGTTAGAATAAAAAGACCGTCGATACCAGTAAAAAGTTTCACCAATGAAAACGAAGCAAAACAGTGGTTAAAAAAATTCGCATAATTGCTGGCATAATTTATTTATAATTTAATTATATAACCCAATCGCATCATTATTAACAGGCGCATTAATGACTAAGAAGGCCTTTATATACGATTTTGACAATACTGTTTTTCCTGTGTGTTCTATTGGAGAAAAATTATTTGCCCCATTGTTTTCGCTGATAGAAAATGAGGGAGATTATGCGGATACAATTGATGAAATAAAAGATGTGGTGATGCGTCAGCCGTTTCAGGTAGTGGCCAATAAACATGGCTTTAATAAGGAGCTGATGATAAAGGCAGGGTTTTTATTAAACGAGTTAATTTACGAGGGAGAAATAAACACGTTTACTGATTACGATGAAATTAAAAAAATACCCGGCGACCGGTTTTTAGTGACCACCGGTTTCACCAAACTTCAGAAAAGTAAGATAATGGGTGTAGGGATACAAGAAGATTTTAAAGAGGTACACATAATTGATCCCGCCGTTACTGAAAAAACGAAGAAAGAAGTTTTTGCCGATATTCTGAATCGGCACAATTACCAGCCGCACGAAGTAATGATCATTGGTGATGATCCTGGTTCTGAAATTATGGCTGCGGTCGAATTGGGCATTGAAAGCGTTTTGTATGACAAATTTCACCGCCACCTGGAAACAAGGGCAACTTATAAAATAGACGATTTTAAGAGGTTGCGTGAATTGCTGGAGGAATAAACGGGCCTTCGGCTACGCTGCCTTCGACTACGCTGCCTTCGACTACGCTCAGGCAACCGTTTACTTCGCTCAGGCAACGTTTACTTCGCTCAGGCACCAACTGTGTTCGAATACTTTCAACTACATAACGCAGGGCAATTAGACTTTTGCTACCTACCAACAATTGCAATATTTTCATTGTTTAGTTTCAATTTTTTCTATTTGTTTTTTGTAAAAAACCGACAATGAATTTGTTCGACAATGAACCTATTTTCAACCTTTTGCCTTATGATGGCACCGCGTTGTATTTTGGAAAGGTTTATGATCAAAATCAGGCAGCGGACTATCTAAAAAGATTGCTTCATAATATTGATTGGAAAAACGATGAAGTGATCATGTTTGGCAAACGGATCGTAACCAGGCGAAAAACGGCGTGGTATGGAGATAAGCCTTATAGTTACACCTATTCAAAAATCTGCCGGTTTGCACTAGCCTGGACAAACGACCTGGTAGAAATAAAGCAAAAAGCCGAAGAATTAACCGGCGAATGGTATAATAGCTGCCTGCTGAATTTATATCATACCGGGGATGAAGGGATGGGCTGGCATTGCGACGATGAAAAAGAGATCGCACCACATTCCGCTATTGCCTCTTTTAGTTTTGGGGCGGAAAGAATGTTTATTTTCAAACACAAACAAACCAATGAAACCTCCGCGGTAATTTTAGAAAACGGCAGCCTTTTGGCTATGAAAGATGCAACGCAGCTTAACTGGCTGCATCAATTACCACCAACAAAAAAAGTGGCATCTCCGCGTATCAATCTTACGTTCAGAAAAATGATAGAATAAGTGATCGAATGTTTTAAAAACTCAAAAGAGGCCGGTGTTAAACCAGCCTCTTTCATTTTATAAAAGATTACGCTTTCAATATTTCTATGTCCTTAAATTCCTTCAGACTATTACTTCAACGATAAAATGTATTGTACCATCTTTTTTGCATCGCTGCCTGATATTTGTGGATGTGCCGCCATAGGCACCTGGCCCCAATTGCCGGCCCCTCCTTTAATTATTTTGGAAGAAAGCATATTGATATTTGCGTTTGTGTTCTTATACTTTGCCGCTATTTGTTCGTAGGGAGGGCCCACCAATTTATCTTTTACGGCATGGCAGGCTCTACAGTCGTTTTTGGCTATTATGCTAAGCCCTGGCATCTCCGATACTTTTGTAGCCGTTTTTTCGGTTTTCGGTTTCGGCTTTGTTACCGGCGCCACAGCCTTTTTTGGCTTTTCTGGCTTTGCCACCGGTTCGGGTTTAGCGATCACCTCAGTTCCGCCATTAAACTGCACCCAGTCAATAGTTGCCAGGTTTTTATTTCGTCCGCCCGATTCAACCACAAAATACAGGTCGTGTTTGCCTCCGGGATCCGTAACCGGCACCGTTACTTCAATAAAAGAGTTCCACTTTCCGGTAGCCTTATAATGCAGCGTACTAACGACTGGCCCTTTCTTACTATCTAAGTGCACCACAATATCCGCATCTTTATCCTGTGAGGCGTAGCGATAAGTTATACTGCTTATTTCTTTTAAGTCAACGCCCTTTAAAACAAAATAACCGCCATTATTTATATTGCTTAGGTTACGGCCGCCCTTTTGTAAGTTGTAAGTAACATCAGCATTTTCGGCCTGCACTCTGGCCGGACGTAATGCCAGTGTGGTTTTGGAAGTTAATGGAGTAATCGCTCCCCCTTTATCGGTGTACGAAGCCGTCAATAAATACATACCCTCATTGGCATTTTCAAGATGCTGGTTTAATATTATATTCCCCTGCCGCGCAAGCGCTTTATCCTGCTGATTAACCGAGACCGACACCACATATTTAACTATTTCCGTAGCATCTTCTCTTGATATCTGCGGGTGTGCACTCATAGCATGTTCGCCCCAAACGCCTGATCCGCCTATTATGATCTTGTTAGCCAATATGCTGATGGCGTTCTGATTGCCATAATATTTCTTTGAAATGTCCATATACGAAGGACCCACCGATTTTGCATTTAACTGGTGGCAGGCCTTACAGTCGCTGTTGTTTATCAGGTTTAGTCCGAGGTTATAATTGGCATCAATTTGCTGGTGGCCAACCTGGTTTTGGTTACTTGCAATTTTGGGAATAAACTTAAGGCTGATACTTGAATTTTTATCTTCAACATCGGAATCCTCGTTGTCTTTAATATTTACACTGTACGTCAACCCGGTAGATTTTGGAAAGAAAAAGGTGCTGTTATTTTGTGTTTCGATGGCCACTGTTGGCGCGGTATTCCCCACCTTGATTTCCATGGTGTCAGTATTACTTTTACCAGAAGGATCAGTAACCGTCAGCACTGTTTTATAAATTCCATTACGTGTAAAAGTAAAGGCCGGATTGGCTTCATTGGATGTTTCTTTTCCATTAAAATTCCATTGATAAGTTAGGTGATCACTTTCATCGTAATCGTAACTCTTGCGGCTATTAAAAGACACTTTAAGCGGTGCAAGCCCAATGGTGTCTTTAGCTGAAATCATAGCTACCGGTGCCCTGTTACCGCCATTATAGTCGATACGAACCAGGCGTGCATCTTCGTTATCAATGCCATAAACCGATCCATATTCAAGCATATACATCACGCCGTCGGGGCCCACCTCTACATCAACCGGACGCCTGAAATCGCCATTGGTTTCCATAAAACGGTCCATCCTTTTGTAGTTATGATTTTCATCAAAATGAACGGCAAATACCCTATTACGCATCCAATCGTAAATAAACCACGAATTGTCGTAATAAGCGGGCAGCCGGCCGGCGGATGTGAGAGACGGGTTGTAATTGTACACCGGACCGCCCATGGCGCAGCGGCCGCCGTCGCCCAATTCAGGAAATTCATCGCTGCGGTTATACGGGAACCATATCATTGGCAGGGTGGGTGGCGGCAAAAGTTTTGCTCCGGTATTATTAGGCGAATTATTGGTTGCTCCATTTAAATCAAACAACGGCCCTACAGTTTTTGCAGCAAAATCCGAGTCGTGGTACGCCTGGTTATTGCCTACAAAATATGGCCAGCCAAAATTGCCTGGTTTTTTTGCCTGGTTAAACTCATCGTAACCGCGGGGACCATGACGGCTGTCCTTTCCTGCATCGGGCCCTACTTCGCCCCAGTATAAAAAACTGGTCCGCTGGTCAACCGCTATACGGTAGGGGTTTCGGCAGCCCATTACATATATCTCAGGCCGGGTGCCGGGCGTTCCTTTTGCAAACAGGTTGCCTTCAGGTATAGTATAGGAGCCGTCGGGCTCCGGATGAATGCGTAAAATCTTGCCACGCAAGTCGTTTGGATTACCTGCCGAACGCTGGGCATCATAGATGTTCCTTCCCTCTCTTTCATCCAGCGGCGCATAACCATCCGATTGAAATGGAACCGTATTATCGCCGGTGGAGATAAACAGGTTTTTGTTCTTATCCCACGCTAAAGAGCCGCCGGTATGAGCGCTTACCTCCAGGTCTATGGGCACCTTAATAATAATTTTCTCCGACGTAGTATCGAGGTTTCCATCTCCGGTGATTTTAAAACGCGATATATTTTGATGGTACTGCTCGCCGGTATTGCCTGAGTAAAAAAAGTAGATATAATTGTTGGTGGCAAAATCGGGATCGAGGGTAATGCCTATTAAGCCGTTTAAATACTTATCAACCGCTTTGGCCGGAAAGTCGCGTAAAAGTCGTGTTTGTTTGGATGCCGGCTCATACACATACAATTTACCCGCACGTTCAGTAAAGAAAACCCTGCCATCAGGCGCAACGGCCAGTTCCATGGGCTCATTGAGATCGTTGCTTAAAACAGTTTTGGTAAAGCGATTGTCTTCGGGAATTCGTACTGCGTAAGATTTGGAATAATCCAGAGTATTGTTGCCAATAGCATATTGAATGCCCGCTAACAAATGCCTTAAAAACAGGGGTTCAGCAAAGCTTTCGTTGGTGTGGCCTAAACCGGTATAAAACGCCCTGCCGCCATCAAAATCATGATACCAGGCAATGGGATGATCGTCGCCATTAATGCCACCTTCATAACTGGTCTCATCCAGGTTAGCAAGAACTTTTATATCAGGGTTAATGTTCTTGTAATTGTACCATTCATCAAAACGCTCCCAGCGGCGTGGTAAAAATGACGTGGCGGCATTTACAGTATCTACTATTTCAATCACCGCCTTTTGTTGTTTAGGATGGCTGATAAACCAGGCACCAACCAGTTTATTATACCAGGGCCAGTCGTACTCTGTATCCGCTGCTGCATGAACACCTGCAAAGCCGCCTCCAGCTTGTATAAAGCGTTGAAATGCAACCTGCTGTTCTTCGTTCAAAACGTTTTGTGTGGTGCTTAGAAAAATGACCGCGGCGTATTGCTTTAAACTGTCTTCATTAAAATAGGACGCATCGCGTGTGGTATCCACTAAAAAATTATTTTCTGCTCCCAGCTTTTGAATTGCTGCTGCGCCACTGGGGATAGAGGTGTGATAAAAACCTGCAGTCTTGGTAAAAACCAGCACCCGTGGTTTTACCAATGTTGCAGGCTGGGTTCCGGAATTCGAAGGTGTTTTCAGGCTTGTACAGGCGTACAAAACAATGGTTGTCAGTACCACCGTACAAATTATAATAAACAGTTTCTTTGATGAAAACATAAAGCAAGTTTGATTAAAAGTGTAAAAATGACCGTTAAATACTTCAAAGTAATGCAGTATTATGTTATAATATAGAAAAGAGCGGAACAATTGCTGAAAAAAATATTACCTTTCTCAGCTGAAAGCAATGTAATTTTTGCTTCAATTTGATAACGATCACTTCAAAAAACTTCCATATGAACAATAAACTTTCGCGGCGAAAAATCTTAAAAAACCTGGCAGGTACCGCCGCGTTTTTTACGGCAGCAACCGCTTTACCAAAAGGCGCCCAGGCCGGAATGTTAAAAGAGGAATTGGCTGGCATGTCGCTTAATGGCAATATCAACCATTCCGTTTGTAAATGGTGTTATCCCAAAATTGCATTGGATGACCTTTGCAAAGCCGCAAAAGATATGGGGATGGCATCCATAGAATTGCAGGGACCTGATGAATGGCCAACCATTCAAAAATACGGACTTACCTGTGCCATGCCATGGGGCGCCGGAAAAGGTATTACCAAGGGATTTAATGATCTGACATTGCACGATGAACTGGTGGCCGATTATGAAAGGGTAATTCCAATTGCTTCCAATGCCGGTTTAAATCAGATCATTTGTTTTTCGGGTAACCGCAATGGCATGAGCGATGAAGAAGGAATGAAGAATTGCACCGTTGGTTTACAACGGTTGATGAAAACCGCGGAAAAGTATAAAGTAACCATGTCGATGGAACTGCTGAACAGCAAAGTAAATCACAAAGATTATATGGCCGACCATACCAAATGGGGTGCAGAACTGGCAAAGGCCGTGGGTTCAGACCGCTTTAAATTGCTATATGATATATATCATATGCAAATAATGGAAGGAGACGTTATTGCAACTATTAGGGAATACCATCCATATATTTCGCACTACCACACAGGCGGTGTTCCCGGCCGTGCAGAGATTGACGATACGCAGGAGTTAAATTACCCGGCAATTATGAAAGCAATTGTAGCTACCGGCTACAAAGGCTTTGTAGCACAGGAATTTGTGCCTAAACGACCAGACCCGATTGCTTCATTAAAGCAGAGCATTCAGATATGTGATGTTTAGCGGGAAAGAAAATATAAATCTAAAAGTAAAAACGTCGTTCGTAATTGAACGACGTTTTTTTGCCTTCAAGGGCCAAAATTGGGGATACCGCTATTATAATAAAAAATGAAAAGTCAAATTCCGGAATAAGCAATGAAATAGTGAAAGACATCGCCCGGGAAAAAACTAATTAATGAAAAGATCAGAGATCTTTGGCCGGTATTTTTTTTATTTTTCCATCTTTATCGGCAACAACCAGGTAGCTGTTGGTGGCTTTGGTTTCGGCGATAAGCTTCTTAATTCCCTCATCTAATGCCGATTTAATTTTGTTACTCAGATCTTCCC
>JBBRCW010000112.1:0-18445 GCA_038204535.1 Chitinophagales bacterium
AAAGTGGAGTTTAACCACCCCTGATTTTATGCTGCGCATAAAATCGGTCCCCTCCTTGAAAAGGCGGGGAAACTTTACAAGTCTGTAGCAAGGCGCCATTATCCTCACCTATTATCATAAATTCTTTCATTACAAAAAGCCTTATTAATCAATTTGTTCTAAAATGTGTCAATGGCAGGAACGAGGGATCCGTTGTTGATCTGGGAGGGATTCCTTCCCGATCAAAATCGGGATCGGAATGACAAGCTTTTTGTCATCCCGAGGCACGAGGGATCCCTTGTTGTTCGGGAGGGATTCCTCTATTGTCGCGATTTCATTAGAAGTTTGAATAATAAATCCACTATGTCATCCCGAGTGATTAATTTTTGGGTTCCCAAAAAAATTCTTTGAAAATGACACAGCATAAATCGTCTAATTTTGAAGCGTTCTTTTCCCAAAAATCGGAACTTTTACCAGCTCCTAAACCAGCCTGCAAAAGTTTCCCCGCTTTTTCAAGGAGGGGACAGAATGTTTTTATAACTTATTATAAAAACATTCATGGGTGGTTAATCTGAAGCACTTGAAAAATATTTTCATAAACAACAAACCCGAATTAAAACCTCTCCGCAACCACAGCACTTCCGCCGAGGCCGTCCTCTAAAAACATCTTCAAAAGAGCCAACTGAATAATCGCAAATTTCGCCGTCAACATAGCTTAGCAAATTTTATAACAGACTTCTATTGCCCATCATAAAAATTAGTGATTGAACTTGATGGTGAAGATCATTTTTAGGAACCGGGCATTGAGAAAGATTGTATCAAAGAAAACTATTTAAAAAGTATAGGAATACAACTGCTGCGCTTCGAAATCAAGTGGGTGTTTGAAGATATCGCCTGGGTGTTAGAAAAAATTAAAGCGGAGTTTAACCACCCCTGATTTTATGCGCAGCATAACATCGGTCCCCTCCTTAAAAAGGAGGGGAAACCGTTATCACGAAGTCTTTCTTTGCATAAGCCCATTAATCAAATTGTTTACAACTGTGTCATTGTCAGGCACGAACAATCCTTTGTTGTTTAGGAGGGATTCCTTCTTCGTCGGAATGACAAGCCTTTTGTCATCCCGAGGCACGAGGGATCCATTGTTGTTTAGGAGGGATTCCTCCTTCGTCGGACATGAGAAGTTGGAATGATATGAGAAGTTTGAATGTCAATCCACATGTCCGAGGAACGACGGATCTGTTGGTTCTCTGCGACCGACGATAACAACTGCCGGTGCCCGCTTTAGCAACCGGCAGTTGAATGATTTGGCATCCACCTAAAAAATATACCTTACCCCAATTTGCATTTGCCAGCGCGACGGAAGGTCAGGACTGGTAATAAAAGTGGAAGTGGTGGACGGATCGAACTGGTAAGTGGGTGCATTGTTATTATAATTAACCGAAATGGGCTGATAGTAACCCGATGTAGTTGAATACTTTCTAACTCCCCACTTGCTGTTAAACAGGTTACCCAGGTTTACAAAATCAAGACTGATCTGTATGGTCTTGCCTTCTGTTCCCAGTTTAAAATCCTGTAATATGCGAAGGTCTAACTGGCTGAACCAGGGGTTTTCACCGGCATATTTTTCCGTATGCTGTCCGCGCCTCTCGCTTAAATACTTGTCTTGCTTAATAAATGATTTGTATGCGGCCTTTTGCTCGGCAGCGTTTTTCACAGTTCCCAAAACATCGGTCAAAGGCGTAAAGGTCATCGCATCAATTTCGGTGTCGGTGGGTACATACAATAGGTCGTTGGTAGCCGTTCCATCGTTGTTTATATCTCCGCCATATATATAGGCAAAACGGGCGCCCGAAGTCCAGGTACTAAACAGCGAAACGGTGGTAGCTAACCGGTCTTTCGCATAAGTGTATTTTTTAAAGCCTGCTATAAAAAACCGATGCGTGTTTCCGTACAGCGAAGTGGAATTAATGGCCGCGTTCGAGTTGTTCAGGATTGGGTTGCGGTCAAAGGCATCGCTCGATATTTCGGCGGAGATAGAACTGGCGTCTTTGGCAACCAAATAATTATAAGCCGCCATTAAGAACATTCCATTTCTGAAATTTTGTTGTGCCTGCATCGAAAAATTGAATTGGTATCCTGCACTCGTATTTGTAAAGGCATAGGTATTGGCGGCTCCCTGGTCGCCGGGCAGGTAAATTTTTCTTTTATCTCCCGTGGCCGAATTTAAGGTTCCGGTGGGCGTTCCCAGTTTATAGTTTCTTACCATCATGGCGTTTACGTCTTTTGTGTACGCAAAGTCGGTGGTCAGCACCGTGCCCGATGGCAGTTTTAAATCAGCACCAATATTAGACCTCCATACCTGCGGCCACTTAAAGTTTTTATCGGTTACGCAATAGAAAAAACTAAAGGGGTTACCTATCTGGTTGCCTATCCATACAAAGGGAAAGCGGCCGGTAAAAAGGCCCGTACCACCCCGAAATTGAAAGGATTTATCGCCTTTTAAATCCCAGTTAAAACCAACCCGGGGCGATACCAATATGGCCTTGCTTGGCAGGCGGGTATTGTCTAAACTTTTGCCTTGGCCATTTTGCAGGCGATTACCGTCGGCATCAAAAATGGTCAGGTTATCGTTATTTACTACCGTGGGCGAACCGGTGGTATAATTTCCGGCAAAACTTCCGTCGGCATTCATGTTCGGGCTACGAAAACTGGCGTTAAAATAGTCAGGTTTGTCTAATCTTAAACCGTAGGTCAGCTTAAAATCATCGGTAATGGCAAATTCATCCTGTACATAAACCGATGCCTGCGAAACGGTCAGATAGTACCAGGTCCAGTCATTAAACGTCGCTCTTTTGCGGGCAAAATTTACATCCACGTCTAAGGGGTATGCGCCAAAAACCACATTGCCGCCATTGGGTACCTTAGTAATAAAATCGTTGATATCTATATCGCTAAACAGCGTGGGCCCATAGCCGGTAAGGTTAAAAGAGTTGCCGAATTTGAACGACTCATACGAGAAACCGGCAGTGATGGTGTGATTCTTAAAATAGGCATTAAAGTTATCAGTCAGCTGAAAGGCATTTTGGTTTAACCGGTTGTTTATGCTGAAGGGCTCGTGGCCGGCAATTATATAACGGATACCATTTTTAGAAATATTGACCACAGGAAAGGGCTCGGAAAAAGGATTTCTCTGGTCTTCAAAAATAGTGTACACCACCCGCAGCTTATTGGCATAGGTACTGTTGAAATTAGATTTCAGCTCCGTACCAAACGAATTTAACTGGTTGATAATGGTGTAGCCGGCATTTCTATACTGCAGTGTAGTAAAATCAGGCCCACGCCGGCCAATGGCGCTGGGGTGGGCCGGCTTGCCTTTATTGGCATCCAGGCCATTGTAGGTAAACGATAGCGAGTGTTTGTTATTGATGTTCCAGTCGGTCTTGATCAGCCATTTGTAGTTTTTTTGATCTAAAGTAAACCCCTGGTAGGGCCCGGTTTCATACCCAAACCGGTTTTTTAAAATGCTGCTCACACTTATTAAGTCAGATTCTAAAACCCTCGAAGTATTTGTTTTGCCTGCATTCGATGCGTTTTGTGCATCATAGGCCGAGGCCGCGTCTGTACGCTGTTCGGTTTCAAAATTTACAAAATAGAAGAGTTTATCTTTTACGATCGGCCCGCCAACGGCAAATCCGCCCTGGTACTGGCTAAGGTCGGGCACTACCAGTTTGTTTCCATCAACCTTTTTGCCGGTCATGCCCTGGTTGCGGTAAAAGCTGTACACCGTACCAAAAAATTTGTTCTTGCCCGATTTGGTTACTGTATTTATGCCGGCGCCTGTAAAACCTGCCTGGGTTACATCGTAAGGCGCCAGGTTTATCTGTATCTGATCAATAGCGTCCAGCGATACCGGCTGCGCATTGGTTTGTCCGCCGGGTGTGGGTGCATCCAGTCCAAAAGGATTATTAAAGACTGCCCCATCCAGCGAAAAATTATTATACTGCCCGTTTCTGCCCGCAAACGATAACCCATTATAGGTGGGAGACGCTGAAGGTGCCAATCGCAGATAGTCATCCGCTGACCGACCGATCGTGGGAAGGTTTCGTAGTTCGGTATTCGAAATGTTAGTAGAGGCTCCTGTGCGTTTATTGTTAAAGATCTTACCGGCGGCGGTGCTAACGGTCACCTCCTGCATCTGGTTTGTTTTTGCAAACAGGGTAATAATTACCGAGTTATTCTGGCCTAACTGCAAAAAGATCTCATCCTGCACCTGGGTTTGATAATTTACGTTGCTCACCGTTACCTTATACGGTCCGCCAACCCGCTGATTGGAAAGTGTAAAACGGCCATCAGCATTACTGCCGAGGATGCGTTTTATTCCTGCATCGGCAAATTCAATTAAAACTGTAGCCCCTGGTAATGGCGCACCATCAGTATTTATAATTCTGCCGCTTAGTGTAGCGGTGGTAACCTGGGCATGTGTTAAAAACACACTGCCGCAAAAAATTGTTGCAAAAACAAAAAGCAATTGAATCCTGGAAAATTTTCTCATAAAAATAGTTTTGGTGATGATTAAATCTTCAAAGGGCAGAAGGCGATCGTTACGTAGAAATAATGAAGATTTAAATTAACAGTAATTTTTCTATTCTGCAAATGGGTTGATGATGAACGGCGCTTTTTGCTGATTTTTTAAAGAGCTAAGTCTATGTAAAACCTATGTTTCTCTATTTTGCCTGCGTGGTTTTGGATTTTGCACCCCACGCCATTCGGCGGGGCAGGCACATAGAAACATAGTAATCATAGTAAGGCACACATAGAGGTAATGCGGTTTAAAAAGTATAACGTTTTACTTTCTATTAGGGTGGACACTTCTTTTACCGTTTAATTTCAATTGCGCTTATGCCTTTTTCAACAGGGTATTTTAAAAAGTCTAGGTGAAACCTATGTTTCTCTATTGTACCTATGTGGTTATATGTATTTCACCCCACGCTTTTCAGCGGGGGACACATAGCAATTATAGTAAAGCACATAGAAGGTTATGATGTTTAAAAAGTATCGCGCTTTACGGAATATTTAAAATGATGTAATTTATTTTGGGGCCCGGCATTTCAATGCCATTCAACATTTTGGGCGTCGCACACTGCAACGGTACTACCTTTAATGGATCACCAGTTTCAAAATCTAAAGCCTGATCATTTATATTTGTAACCTTAATGCAAAGCTGCCATGCAAAAATTTATTATTGTGATTTTATGTTTGATAGGTGGTTTTCAGCAACAATCCAATGCGCAATGGAACCACGGGCGATTGCAGGTTTCACCCAACGGCCATTACCTGCAATACCAGGATGGCACACCTTTCTTTTGGCTGGGCGATACAGCCTGGGAATTGTTCCATCGTCTTAACCTTAAAGAGATCGATCAATATCTTACAAACCGGCAAGCCCAGGGATTTAATGTTATACAGGCCGTTTTGCTGGCAGAGTTCGATGGCTTGCGCAAACCCAACCAAAATGGCGATCTGCCCTTAACTAACATGGATCCCGCAAAACCAAACGAACCCTATTTTAAGTTTGCAGATTCGGTTATAGATCTGGCAAAAACCAGGGGGTTATATATGGGCCTGTTGCCCACCTGGGGCGATAAGGTATTGAAAATGTGGGGCGAGGGGCCGCAGGTTTTCAATCCGCAAAATGCCTATGCTTATGGTTTGTACCTGGGTAAAAGATATGCAGCCTATCCCAACATTATTTGGATATTAGGCGGCGACCGGCCCGCCGTTACGGACACCCTGGATACCCGGCCAGTCTGGCGGGCTATGGCCAAAGGCATAAAGGAAGGCACTGGCGGCCGGGCTATTTTCAGCTATCATATTTCCGGTGGCCCGCGTAGCACTTCGCAGCAAATACACAACGAAGACTGGCTCGATATCAACATGATGCAATCGGGCCACGGCAGCGGCCACGATGTGCCCGTTTGGGACTGGATAACCCGCGACCGCGTCTTAAATCCCACCAAACCCACCTTGGATTCAGAGCCCAATTACGAGGACCACCCCGTAAACCCCTGGCCAACCTGGGATCCCAAAAATGGTTATTTTGACGATTATGATGTACGTAAACAAACCTACCGGTCGGTTTTTGCAGGGGCATGTGGTGTTACCTATGGCCATCATTCCATCTGGCAGTTTTATAACCCACGCGAAGCCGTTATCAACCATGCCAAAATGTATTGGACGGAAGCTATGAACAGGCCCGGCGCAACCCAGATGCATTTTCTTAAAAATTTAATTCTTTCGAGACCATCACTAACCCGTATTCCAGACCAATCAATCATAGTTAACGGCAAGGGCGAAAAAGGCGGCTATTGCACCGCATACCGCGACAGCGCCAGTACTTTTGCTATGGTCTATATCGCCGAAGGAAAGGACATAACCATACAAACCCCATTTTTGGCAGGTAAAAAAACAAATGCCTGGTGGTTTAGGCCGGCAGATGGCAAAGTAACAAAGGCTGTATCGGTGCCGGTAACGAATGGTTTGAAATTTACCCCGCCGACCTTAGGCAAAACGAACGATTGGGTATTGATAGCAGATGATGCAGCAAAACATTATAAAAAACCCGGAAGCATTTAGAATCCAAAACCCGGTTCCATTCCTTAAAAATCACCCAAAATAAAACCGGTGCAGGTTATACGGTGTAAGTTTGCGCCGAACATTTTGTACCAATGAAGAAAACCGTTTCAGTTTTTTCAGCGCTTTTGGGGGTTTGCCTTTATATAATAGTAGTAATTAGTAATGCCGGCTGCGCTAATATAATTCCACCCAGCGGAGGGCCCAGAGACTCGCTGCCACCTGTGTTGATAACCGCTACGCCCCGCGATTCCGCCACAAATTTTCCCGGCAACCGCATTACCCTCACTTTTGACGAATATGTTACGCTTGATAATGCTTTGGAAAATGTATTGGTATCGCCGGTGCCAAAAAACAACCCTGTCATCGATTATAAATTAAAAAATGTAACTGTAAAACTCCGCGATACACTGGAACCAAACACCACCTATTCACTCAATTTTGGCAATGCAATAAAAGATGTAAATGAGGGTAATGTGTTTAAAGACTTCACCTATATTTTTTCGACCGGCAGTAAATTAGACGATAACACCCTTAGCGGAAAAGTGACACTTGCAGAAAGTGGCAAGTTCGACAGCACATTGGTAGCCGTTTTGTATCCCAGCCTGTACGATAGCGCCGTTGCAAAAGAAAAGCCCCGCTATATAGCCCGCGTTGACGGACAGGGAAACTTTGGTTTTGCAAACCTGCCTACGGGACGTTATGCTTTATACGCGATACCAAAATCGTTTACCTTAAGGTACGACGATACTACCCGGCCATTTGCCTTTGCCAACCAACCGGTTGAGTTAGACAGTAATTTGCAAAATGTGCAGTTGTACGCTTATTCAAAACCAAAGCCGGTGTTAGCACCAAAATCCGGCGGAGCCGCGCCTGCTTCAAAAGACAAACAATTGCGTTTTTCGGCTAACCTGCAGAATGGCCAACTCGATTTTTTAGATCCATTGCAATTTGATTTTAACCGACCATTAAAAGAGATAGACACCACTAAAATCAGCCTTGTAAACGAAAAATTTGAACCATTTTTAAATTGGAGTTTTCAACCAGCCGACACCAATCAAACAAAATTTATTTTTAAACACCCCTGGCAGCCAAATACGGCTTACAATATCATTTTTCAGAAGGAAGCATTTACTGATACCCTCGGGGTTACCCTGGCAAAAATTGATACCATTCAATTAACTACCAAAAAAGAAGAAGATTATGGCAGCCTGAAGATCCGGTTTAACAACCTTGATCTTTCAAAAAACCCGGTGGTGCAATTGGTGCAAAGCGAGGTGCTGGTCATTTCGGATTCGGTTACCCAGCGCGACTGGTACCGAAAACTGGTAAAGCCCGGCAGTTACGAAATAAGAATTTTGTACGATACCAACAAAAACGGTCAATGGGATACAGGTGAATTTTTTGGTGAAAAAAGGCAACCGGAAATAGTGGTCAGCCTGGACACATCCATCGATATACGGTCTAATTGGGATAATGAAAAGGAGATTACGTTGAGAGTGAATAGTGAATAGTGAATAACGAATAGTGAATAATGAAGAATTGGAGACTGTGAACCATTAATAGTGAACAACGAGCAGTGAATAGTGAATAATGAATAATTGGAGAAAGTGAACATAGAACAGTGAAGAACGAATAATGATTAGTGAGAATGTTTGATCTTAGTGCCCCTTTGTGGCTAGGTGTCTTTGTGGTTCAAAACAGTAAAACACTAAATAAATCTTAGCGCCCCTTTGTGCCTTTGCGTCTTTGCGGCTATTTCCTCTGCGGTTCAAAAGATTAAATCTTAGCGCCCCTTTGTGCCTTTGCGTCTTCGCGGCTATTTCCTATGCGGTTCAAAAGTTTAAATCTTAGCGCCCATTGGTGCCTTTGCGTCTTTGCGGCAAATTGCATCAATACTTATCTTTGCAAAATGCAGCTTCCCTCCACTTTATTAGAAAATGCCGTTAACGAATTTTCAAAACTTCCGGGTATTGGAAAAAAAACGGCGCTACGGCTGGTGCTGCACCTGCTAAAACAAGATATTGGCGAAGTGCAGCAGTTTGGCGAAACCATTTCTAAAATGCGGTCGGAGATTAAATTCTGCCAGCGCTGCTCCAACATAAGCGATGCGGATATCTGTTCCATTTGCGCCAACAGCATGCGTAACCAGCGCCAGATATGCGTTGTAGAAAATATTCGCGACGTAATCGCCATAGAAAGCACCCAGCAATTCAGCGGAACTTATCACGTTTTGGGTGGCGTTATTTCGCCGCTCGATGGTATTGGTCCCGACCAGTTAAATATCGAAAGCCTGGTCTATCGCATTAAAAAAGAAGAAACCGAAGAATTGATCTTTGCGCTAAATCCCAACATACAGGGCGATACAACTATCTATTATATTCAAAAGAAAATGGAGCAATCGGCTTGTAAAGTAACTACCATTGCCCGTGGTATTGCCTTTGGTGGCGAGCTGGAATACGCCGACGAAATGACCCTTGCCCGCAGTATCAGCAACCGGTTACCGGTGGGGCAGTATGTAAAATAGCCGTTTCAATCGTGAAGCGAAATTTTGAAATTATTTGAAATTTTCCAGTGTTAACCAATCAGCACATTTTAACTTGCCTGGCATGCGCTGCCGATGTGGAAAACCGAATAATGAAAATAGGGTCATAAATTGAAACCCAATCGTTGAAATTATTATTTGACAAAAACCAATCTGTCACAAAAATTAATAGTATGTCAAAAGGCTTTAAGATTACACTGCTGGTCTTCTTTATACTAATTGTTGCCGGTAGCATAGTTGCCTACCGCATGTTTACCAAGCCCCGCCGCGATGTAGCCAACGAAAAGGGTATTGTACTAACCGCCGCCCAATTGGTGAATGAGTTTCAGCAGGACGAAACCGCCGCAAATGCCAAATATCTCGACAAGCCTATAGAAGTAAGTGGCACGGTTGCTGACGTAAAAAACAACCAGGAAGGTAATACCACCCTTCTTTTATCGTCGAACGATGCTATGACAGGCGTCTTTTGCACGCTCAAGCAGAATAATTCCAGCATAAAAGCCGGTTCAGCCGTTACTGTAAAAGGTATTTGTCATGGTATGTTAAGCGATGTGAGAATCGGGGAAGCCATCATCGTTCCCTAATTAGGTTTCGGAATTAAACCTTTTCAATCTAAATAGTCAAACACACTCAAAATAGTTGAAATTCATGGTTCGTTTTTTTGCAGTTCTATTATTAGTAACGTTTTGTACCACGGCAAATGCCCAGTTATTCAGCACCAAAACCGGGGTCATTTCTTTCTTCTCCAGTACGCCGCTCGAAGACATACAGGCCAAAAGCAACGATGTTGAAAGTAAATTATTGAGCACTACCGGCCAGGTCACTTTTTTAATGCTCATTAAAAGTTTTCGCTTTCCCAACCAGGAAATGGAGGAACATGCCAACGAATCCTATTTCGAGTCAGATAAATTTCCAAAGGCAGATTTCAAGGGGGTTATTACCAATATTTCGTCCATAAATTTTGCAAAAGACGGTTCATATCCCGCCACTGTAAAAGGCAATCTGACCATACATGGCATTACGAAAGAACTGACTGCCAACGGTACCATAACAATTAAAGGAGGTAAACCCGCGGTGAAATCTAAACTCCCGATTAAAGTAACCGACTTTGGTATTAGCGGAAAGATTGTGGGTAAGGAATTGGCCCACACCATCGATATTACCATCGATTGCAAATATGATTAACCCTCAGTAATCCCCCTGCGCTTTTCTTCTTTTTTGACCGAATGGTTTTATACACTATTTTTGCACAACTTTTTCGGGCGGATTTGTTTATTGTTCAACCCGGAAATTTAATTTGACTGAACTAATAAACGAAAGCCACTCTGCCTTTTATCCTTCAGATTGTATCTCGTTCGTTATTTCAGTAAAAATTTTATGTAGCCGGCGGCAAGCTTGTTATCAACTTTACTTGCAGCCTGCCCTGGTACTTTTTGTACAAAATTCAACATACCGCTGTGATACGCCGTGTTCCTTATGGCTTGTCTCTGTGGTTTAAAAATTTTAAAATGGATATCAGACAAGAACTCGAAAAACGCATTCTCATCATCGATGGCGCCATGGGTACCATGATACAGCGCCACAAACTGGAAGAAAAAGATTATCGCGGCGATCGCTTTAAAGACTGGCATACCGATGTAAAAGGTAACAACGACCTGTTGAGTCTTACCCAGCCCGAAATTGTTATCGGCATCCACAAACAATACCTGGAGGCAGGTGCCGACATCATTGAAACCAATACCTTCAGCAGCACCCGCATAGCCCAGGCTGATTATGATATGCAGTCACTTGCTTACGAGCTGAATGTTGCCTCGGCCAAATGTGCCCGCCAGGCAATAGATGAGTTTTTTTCTGCACCCCAGCCAGACGGCCGTACAACTGCTTACGTGGCCGGAGCTATCGGCCCGCTGAATAAAACCCTTAGCCTTAGTCCTGATGTAAACAATCCCGGTTATCGGGCGGTCACTTTTGATGAAGTAGCCGAAGCCTATACCGAACAAATTCGCGGTTTGGTTGATGGCGGCGCCGATCTGCTGCTGATAGAAACCATTTTTGATACACTGAACGCCAAAGCGGCTATTTACGCGATCAAGAAATTTTTCAGGGACAACAAATTGCCTGAACTGCCGATTATGATTAGCGGAACCATCACCGATGCTTCGGGACGAACCCTGAGCGGACAAACCCTTGAAGCATTTTATACATCGGTACGCCATGCAAAACCATTAAGTGTAGGCTTAAACTGTGCCTTAGGTGCCACCGAAATGCGCAGTCATATTGAAGAACTGAGCCAGATAGCGGAGTGTTTTACCAGCGCCTATCCAAATGCCGGTTTGCCCAATGCCTTTGGCGAGTACGACGAACAGCCGCACGAAACAGCACATATAATTGAAGAATGGGCCAAAGAAGGCTTTGTAAATATTGTAGGCGGCTGCTGCGGCACCACCCCCGACCATATTAAACACATTGCCGACGAGGTAAGAAAGTTTAAGCCAAGGGAATTACCGGTTATGGAGACTTCGATATAGCCACAAAGACGCAAAGACACAAAGAAACGCAAAGCATGAAGATTATTACAGCTCATGAGGAATGGTTAGGAAAGCAAGTGGTAGATATTGCTTACAATATCCATAGAGCTTTGGGGCCCGGATTGCTCGAAAAAATTTATGAGGCGTGTTTTTGCTATGAATTAAACAAAAGAGGAATAAAATATATAACCCAGCAAAAAGTACCAATTTATTACGACAGTCTTGAATTTCCGGAAGGATTAAGGCTGGATATTTTGGTGGATGATTTGGTCATCGTAGAACTAAAAGCCCAGGAGAATGCACATCCTGTTTGGGGAGCGCAATTGCTGAGTTATTTAAGACTTTCAAATAAAAATTTAGGCTATTTAATAAATTTTACGGTTCCACTAATCAAAGACGGTATTAAAAGAATGGTGCTTACTTAGCGCAACTTTGTGCCTTCGTGCCTTAGTGGCAAAAAAAGAAAATGACAATCAAACCTTACCTCCGCTTATCGGGCCTTGAGCCCCTGGTTATACGCCCCGAAACGAATTTTGTGAACGTGGGCGAACGAACCAATGTTACCGGGTCAAAGAAATTTGCCCGCCTTATTCGCGATAATAATTACGAAGAAGCGCTTTCCGTTGCCCGCCAGCAGGTAGAAAACGGCGCGCAGGTATTAGACATAAACATGGATGACGCCCTGTTAGACGGCGTGCTGGCCATGACCACCTTCCTCAACCTGCTGCAGGCCGAACCCGATATTGCCAGGATTCCCATTATGATCGATAGCTCAAAGTTTACGATCATAGAGGCCGGACTAAAGTGCGTGCAGGGCAAGTGCATCGTAAACTCCATCAGTATGAAGGAGGGCGAAGAAAAGTTTATTGAGCAGGCTTTCACCTGTAAAAACTATGGCGCCTCGGTTATTGTAATGGCTTTCGACGAACAGGGACAGGCCGATACCAAAGAAAGGAAGGTTGAAATATGTCATCGGGCCTATAAAATATTGACTGAGCAGGTTGGCTTCGATCCGCAGGATATCATTTTTGACCCCAACATTTTTGCCATAGCCACCGGTATTGAAGAACATAGTAATTACGCAGTCGATTTTATTGAAGCCACCCGGGAGATCAAACAATTAATGCCGCTGGCAAAAGTGAGCGGAGGCGTAAGTAACGTATCCTTTTCATTCAGGGGTAACGAACATGTTCGCGAAGCTTTTCATGCGGTCTTCCTATATTATGCCATCGGCGCGGGTATGGATATGGGTATTGTAAATGCCGGACAGCTTCAGGTGTACAGCGAAATTGAGCCAAGGCTCCGGGTCATGCTCGAAGACGTTATCCTCAACAGAAACAACGATAACAATGAGGCCACTGAAGCATTGATCACCTATGCTGAAACTATAAAGGCCAAGGGCAAAGTGATTGAAAAAGATGAAAGCTGGCGTAAAGAACCCGTAGAAAAAAGGCTGTCGCACTCATTGGTGAATGGTATAACAGATTATGTGGAAGCAGATACAGAGGAGGCCAGGCAGAAATATCCCAAACCGCTTGATGTAATTGAAGGCCCGCTGATGGATGGGATGAATGTGGTGGGCGACCTTTTTGGCGCGGGTAAAATGTTTTTACCCCAGGTGGTAAAGAGCGCCAGGGTAATGAAGAAATCTGTAGCTTATTTATTTCCTTTTATTGAAGCGGAGAAAGAGGAGCGGAAACAAGCACACCTTGCTGCCGGCACAATTAATGAGGAAGCCGCCGGTGCGCCAAAAATATTACTGGCAACCGTAAAAGGCGATGTACACGATATTGGAAAAAATATTGTGGGTGTGGTATTAGGCTGTAATGGTTATGATATTGTTGATTTGGGTGTGATGGTATCTGCCGATAAAATTTTAGATACCGCTATTAAAGAAAAAGCGGATATTATTGGATTGAGTGGTTTAATCACCCCATCTCTGGACGAAATGGTGCACATAGCCCACGAAATGAAGCGCCGGGAAATGAATATTCCGCTTATGATCGGCGGCGCCACAACCAGCCGAATGCATACTGCTGTTCGAATTGCACCAGAGTACGACCTTGGCGTAGTGCATGTATTGGATGCCAGCCGCAGCGTTACCGTAGCGGGCAGTTTACTGAATAAGGAAGCCAAAATTCTTTTCTTAAATAATTTAAAGGATGAGTATCTGAAATTGAAAACGGACTTTGGTAATAAGAAGTCTGCCAAAAGCTATTTGACCTTTGAACAGGCACAGCAGAATAAATTTCCGATCGACTGGAGTGGCTTTACACCGGTAAAACCCACATTTCTTGGTACTAAAAAGTTTATAGAATATGACCTGGCCGAAATTGCAGAATTCATTGACTGGCAACCATTCTTTATTGCCTGGGAAATGCATGGCAAGTTTCCGCAAATACTTACAGATGAAGTTATTGGAAAAGAAGCTTCTAAATTATATGCTGATGCAAGGCTGTTGCTAAAAAAGATCATTGATGAAAAATGGCTGACTGCAAAAGCTGTAATCGGTTTTTGGCCGGCAAATTCAGATGGAAAGGATACAATTATTGTAGCCCCCCTACATCCCGATGCATCGGGAAAAGGGGGGGACGAGGAGAGCGTTGTTAGAAGCGAATCTGTACAACTTGAATGTTTAAGACAACAAATAAAAAAGGCAAAAGGCCAGCCCAACATAAGTCTTGCCGATTTTATAAAACCGGCCCCCCTGCCCCCCGAAGGGGGGGTCTCCGAAATCCCCCCTTCGGGGGGTGGGGGGGCCGACTACCTCGGCGCCTTTGCTGTAACCATAGACGGTATAGAACCCCATTTGCAGCGGTTGATGCTAGATCATGATGACTACAATAAAATCATGCTGCAGGCTTTGGCCGATCGCCTTGCCGAGGCATTTACCGAACTGCTGCACAAAAAAACACGCACCGAATATTGGGGTTATATGAGCGAAGAGCATTTAAGCAACGATGAATTGATAGAGGAAAAATATATGGGCATTCGTCCGGCGCCAGGTTACCCGGCATGTCCCGATCATACCGAAAAGTATAAATTGTTCGACTTGCTGGACGCGACCAACGCCACCGGCATTCAGCTAACGGAAAGCTTGGCGATGTATCCGGCTGCCTCGGTTTGTGGCTGGTATTTCGCCCATCCGCAAAGCAAGTATTTTGGTATTGGTAAAATAGAAAAAGACCAGGTGGAAGATTATGCATCGCGAAAAGGTATGCCCCTAAAAGAAATAGAAAGATGGCTGAGGCCGGTGCTGGAGTACGAGGCGTAGACAAATGTCTGATTCATTCAATAAGAAGTAAAAACGATATCAATGCTTTCAGATAACATCATAACTGTTGAGGAGTACATTCGTAACGAATGGATGGCAGAAAGACCTTCGGATTTTATTGATGGAGACCTTTTCGAAATACCGGGAGCTAAGGACATTAATAATAAAATAGCGGGAAAGGTGTTGTTTATTTTAATGATGGCTCTGAAAGGAACGGTGCATCATGTATATGCGTTTGATGTTAAAGTGAAAATAACCGGGGAACATAGGTATTACTATCCGGAGATATTTGTAACGAAAGAGCAGGAAACTGAGGAAAACCAATACATAAAAAACGAACCGGTTTTAATTGTTGAAGTAGTTTCAATAGAATCGCAAATAAAAGATTATGTTGACAAATACATTGATTACCCCAAAATACCTTCCTTACAATATTACCTTATAGTTGAACCTGAAACGGTCTTAATAACCTGTTACGCCAGGAATGAGCAAGGCACCTGGCAGACCGAAAAATATACAAAATTAAGCGACACGGTCATACTGCCAGCGCTCAACACGTCCTTTACATTACAGCAGATTTACCAGTAGGCTAAACCCATCTTATACTATTTTCAATGATACATTTTATCGGAAATTCACCGAGGCCATTAACCTGAATGCCTATTTTTTTGCAATTGTTTTTGGCAAAAACTGAATTACGGAATTTAATTTATGGGCCGAGCCTACGGCTCTCGAAATAATTCACAACCGTTTGTTCCCCGGTTTAAAAACCGGGGCTACTATATGGATCGAGCCGATGGCTCTGCAAAATTTTGGTAGATGCGTGGCATCGACTAATATGGTAGACCCTTATACCGGGAGATTTCATTCCGTTGTCAAAAACGATTAAACGATTCATAAGAAACGTAGTTACGACTCATTTTTGGCGCCCCACTAATGTAATGAACGGAGTAATAAGCCTGCCTTGCCCAGCCGGTAAGGCAATGATTTTATTGAGCAGGTTTAACGCTAATGATTTTAATCCTCCCTGCCATTGGTTATAAAAACCATTATACACCATCAATGAAAAGCCCGCGCTATTATAAATTCGCTCGTATTCTTTTGTAGTCAGTAATCTTTCGGTCCAGCTGCCGGTTATGGGATCGCAGGTATTGGTAACATGGGTTGGCGGAACCGGCATTTTGCCATGTTCAATAAACCGGTTTACAGAAACTAAAATATCCTGCTTATTCATTCCCCTGGTTGCCGAGGCAAGTTTGTCAATAGTTTGGCGGCTAAGTTTCGGCGCATGTTGCTTAATGATTCTACCGCGGATTTTTATAAATGGCATTCCTGCAAACTCGTCACCAGGTATGGCATGTTCCGCATTGCTTTCCACCAATTCATCTTTATGCTGAAGCTGCTTTAGCTGCTTCGTCTTAATGGGGTTGCTGGTAACCGATGCCGTTGTAAAAACAGTTACCATTTTGGGGTTGATACCGGCAATGGTTGTAAAGAAATGGTCCAGGTTATAAATGTGCTCGATCACATCGGTGCCAATGATAGCATTTGGCATATGTTGTTCTTTAAAAAGTTTCCTGACGGTATCAATATCGCCTTCAATGTAACCATCCGCTTCTATGCCTAATTGTTTGGAAAGTTGCACTGCCGCTTCTAAGAAAGGACCGCTTACATCATTCAAATACACCCGGCCAAAACCGCAGTATTTAGCAAATAGCCCTAACATACCGTTGCCTGCCCCATAATCCACCAGCACCAGCCTTTCTTTTGCAACATTTGTGTTTGCTGTAAGTCTATCCAGCACATGGGCATAAATATGCAGGTAGTAGGTCTTATGTTGCAGCAATAACTCCAGGTATTTTTTTGGGTAGGCAGCCATCTCAAGTTCATGGATGTTAACTTCCGATAACTTTTGGGCAAACGAAGCAATATAGTATTTATAGCTTTGCATTTTTAACGGCCTTTGATTTTCCTTCAAGAAATGCCCAAAATGGTTTGGGCCTTTTCTTTATGGTATAATTATCTTTTATGTAAGTGGATATGTGCTCCATTGCTTCGTCAAAACTGTCGGTCATTATTACCAACTTAAGGTCCGGTTCACTGATAGTTGCTTCTTTAGACAAAAATTGCATATAGTCCATTAGTGGCTGATAATATTCAACGCCATACAATACCATAGGAAACTGCGTGATGGTTTTTGTTTGGATCAATGTCAGTGTTTCAAACAATTCGTCCATTGTGCCAAAGCCGCCCGGCATAATAATAAAAGCATAAGAATATTTTACCAACATGGTTTTGCGGACAAAAAAATGCCTGAACGTAAAAGATTTGTGGGTATATGGATTTTCTTTTTGCTCAAAGGGCAACTGAATATTACAGCCAACCGAATATCCCCCATTTTCAAAAGCGCCACGATTGGCCGCTTCCATAATACCGGGTCCGCCGCCGGTAAGGGTGGTAAAACCCATATCAGCAATTCGTTTCCCAAACTCCTGGGCCGCCTTATAATATGGATGATCTTCCTTAAACCTGGCCGAACCAAATACGGTTATACAAGGGCCGATGAAATGGAGTTTTCGCACGGCTCTTATAATCTGGAAGAAAATATCCAGCGCAAAACTCAATTCCCTTCCCCGGCTTTTGGGGCCTTCAAGATACTCCTGCAGCCTGTTCGTAATCACCTTTTTTTTGGTTGGCATTCGTAAGGGTTTAATCTTTTTACTATCAAATATGTTCCGCTAAATTGCAATAAATAAGTAAAACAACATGCGTATCATTTCGTACAATGTTAATGGAATAAGGGCGGCAATAAAAAGAGGCTTTCTTGACTGGCTGCAAACCAACCCTGCCGGGGTAATTTGCCTGCAGGAATTAAAAGCACATGAACAGGACATTGACATAGCTGCTTTTGAAAATCTCGGTTACGCGACCCATATATTCTGTGCGCAAAAAAAGGGTTACAGCGGCGTGGCAATTCTTACGAAATTAAAGCCCGATAAGGTAGTGTGCGGCAACCAAATAGAACTAAGCGACCTGGAAGGCAGGGTGATAAGGGCAGACTTCGGCGATATTACGGTTATATGCGCCTATTTTCCATCCGGCACTTCAGGTGAGGTAAGACAGGGGTATAAATATATTTGGCTGGATGAATTTCTGGAATACCTGAACGAGCTAAAAAAGAAAAGGCCGAGGCTGGTTATTTGCGGCGACTATAATATTGCCCACAAAGAAATTGATATTCATGACCCGAAATCAAACAAAAAGACCACGGGCTTTTTACCGGAAGAAAGAGCCTGGTTCGATAAATTTTATGAGAATGGTTTTGTAGACGGCTTCCGGCATTTAAACAAAGAGCCGCACCATTATACCTGGTGGAGCGTTATGCGGCCAAGTGTGCGGCTGGAGAACAAAGGATGGAGAATTGATTATATTAATGTCACTAAAAATCTTGTAAAGCGGATAAAGGCTGTTGAAATTTTTCCAAACGTA
>JBBRCW010000113.1:0-18406 GCA_038204535.1 Chitinophagales bacterium
CTTGTATCACAAGAACATCCTTGTCTATGCATAAATAACTGCTCCTATGTTTGCAGGTTTCTATCAGAATGTTCTCTTCCACACTTTTATTTGCCAAAAAGCGGTAGGCTGCTTTTTGCTCAGCTTCTGTTTTTACAATACAATGTATGCTGCTGCTTTCACCGAAATATAAGGCTGCTGAAAGCTGGTGAGCTCTCTTATCTAAACGCTTATCATTAAACTTACCTACATAATTCTCTCTTTGACTAATACTCATATCCTTTTTCCCACAAAAATAATGACATATTTGTGTCCTAACGGTAGCCTTGAAAAGGCGGGGAAACTTTACAAATTGTTTACAAATGTGTCATTGGCAACTTGTTTCAATATCGCCTGGAAAATATCAATTGAGATACAGGGGATGTTGAAATAAATTCAACTCGACGGGCATCCGAATCGCAGATCGTCATCCTGAGCTCGTCTCAGCATCCCCTGGATAATTGCCAGGCAAAATTTTCTCCTGGCCGTATTCTTTTTTCCAAACCGCTATTTTTACTTTTATTTTGGGCAAAATTATTACGTCTTCATGTTTTTGAAAGATTATACCATTCAGCTTGGAAAAGATATTTTGATCCGCTTTCCCAAAAAAATTGCCCGGCTGTTTGAGTTTGGAGGTGAATATTCAGCCTTTAAAAAGAAGAATGACGGACGCTTCTCAGTAAAGGCAAAAGATGTTTATCCATGTCTGAGCGATAAAATAGCTACAACACCTTTCGATCAGCACTATATCTATCATCCTGCGTGGGCAGCGCGGGTCTTAGCCAAAACCCGGCCCGCATACCATGTGGATTTTTCATCCATATTAAGTTTTGGCTCCATCGTTTCGGCTTTCATCCCCATAAAATTTTACGATTACCGGCCGGCAGAACTCCAACTTTCCAATTGGGAATCCGGTTTCGCCGATCTTAATAATTTGCCCTTTGAGACCGATAGCCAGCCATCCATATCGTGTATGCATACGGTAGAGCACATAGGGCTGGGCAGGTATGGTGACCCGATCGATCCCCAGGGAGACCTGAAAGCCATCAACGAACTTAAAAGAATTGTGCAACCGGGAGGCGATCTTTTGTTTGTTACTCCGGTAGGCAGGTCGCGGATTGAATACAATGCCCACCGCATTTTTAGTTACGGGCAGGTGATAGAATATTTTTCGCCGTTGCAGTTACAGGAGTTCTCATTAATTCCGGATGCGGGCGGATTAATCGAAAATGCCGACAAAGCCCTGGTGGCAAAGCAGGAGTATGGCTGCGGCTGTTTCTGGTTCAGGAAATAATTTGAAATAATATTTAGAAAAAGATATGTTTAAAGTTGGTAATTCAAATGAGGCTTACAGGGTTGACTGGATTGAAAAAGCATTGAAGAAAATACCGGCAGGCGCTACTATTCTGGATGCCGGTGCCGGCGAAAGCCAATTTAAAAAGTTCTGTGGTCATTTAAACTATGTGGCGCAGGATTTTGCCCAATACGATGGCAGTGGCGATGTAGGTTTACAAACCGGAACCTGGGATAATTCTAAGCTGGATATTGTAAGCGACATTACCGCCATTCCCCGACCAGATGCCAGTTTTGATGCTATTATGTGTACCGAAGTGCTTGAACACGTGCCCGACCCGGTAGCAGCCTTAACTGAACTAAACAGGTTATTGAAACCAGGCGGACATTTACTGATTACTGCGCCATTTGCCAGCCTCACCCATTTTGCGCCCTACCATTTTGCCAGTGGACTAAGCCGTTTTTTCTATGAGCATCATTTAGGAAAAATGGGTTACGACATATCGGACCTGGACCTAAACGGCAACTTTTTTGAATACCTGGCGCAGGAAAACAGGCGCATAAAACGAATGGCCAAAGAATATGCCGGTGTTAAGTTAGGCCTGTTCGATAAGATCATAAACCACCTTCAATTGTACAGTTTGCAAAAGCTTTCTGCAAAAGGCGAAAAATCAAAAGAGATACTTTGTTATGGTGTGCATGTGTTTGCGGAAAAGAAATAGATCTATTAATATTTTAATGAAATATAAATGAAATCTCATTGGCGAAAACTGCTTGCAGCGTTACCAGCAAAAGTTGAGCGGAAATATTACGGGAAATTCTTTTCAAAAGAACATCAAAATTGGATAGCGAAGGGCAGCTTGTTGCCAGTTTCAAATCTCTCAAAACAACAAGTACTGCGACAATTTCAACAGGCACACAATGTAGATACCTTAATAGAAACGGGTACCTATCTGGGCGATACCCTATTTGCGCTTTACGATGACTTTACACAGTTGTATTCCATAGAACTCAGCACGTATTATTATTTAAAAGCTAAGAAAAGGTTCAAACATTTACCGAAGGTGGAGTTATTAAATGGCGATAGCGGAAAAGTTTTGCATCGTTTAGTTCCAACTTTAGAAGGCAAAGCCATTTTTTGGTTAGATGGGCATTATTCAGGTGGCCTGACCGCAAAAGGTAAAATGGAATGCCCGGTTTATGAAGAATTGGCGGCCATATTTGTTTCGCCTTTTGAGCATCTAATATTTATTGATGATGCCCGGTTATTTACCGGCCAAAATAGTTATCCGGCCATTGATCAACTGCAAGCATTTGTTCAGGAAAACAAACCCGATTATCATATTTCGTTAGAAAATGATTGTATAAGGTTGCTGCCATCGCCATAGATTTACTTATGATCTTAGATCAGTTAAAAGGAGGTTGGAGAAATCAGTTACTTCAAATTGCGGCGGCTTAAGCCTGACTGGCGCAGGAAACCAGGGGGATAAAACGAATGGCCAAAGAATATGTCGGCGTTAAGTTGAGCCTGCTCGATAAGAACATTAATCACTTGCAATTGTACAGGTTCTACCCTATTTTCAGCCGAAAAAATCCCCAAAAACTGTTTCATATCTGGAACAGTTTCTCTATTTGAAACTATTTACCAACAGTTGCCTAATCTGACAAATATTCTTTTTTTCGCAAAGAAATTCACTATATCATTGCGATTAAAAAAAAAGTTATATGATTCAACAATTACAAATCAAACTATGATCAGGAAAAATTTAAAATTATTACCATTGTTGCTTTTTAGTACCGGGGCTATGGGAGTAAATGCACAAAGTTCGGTGCTTACCTCCGGCGGAAATGCCGTTGGTTCCGCAGGAACAGCCAGTTATTCAATTGGGCAAATAGATTTTATTGCCTTCAGCAATGCAGGCGGGTCTGTTGTACAAGGATTGCAGCAACCAGTAAATACATCTGTATTACCTGTTACGTTGCTTAATTTTAAAGCGACAAAGCTGGAGAGCAAAGTGTTGCTTAATTGGGAAACTGTTACTGAAATATACAGCAGCAAATTTATTGTCCAGCGGAGCAAAGACGGCATCACATTTTCAGGTTTTAAGCAAGTTTCAGCAGCCGGGTCCAGCTTTATCACCAAAAAATATTCTGCTGAAGATCTTGAGCCTTTACCAGGATTAAACTATTACAGAATTCAATTGGTTGACAAAGACGGAAGCTTTATTTACAGTAAAACAGGCACAGTAAATTTTGATGCAAAAGCAGGATTTGCAACGGTGTATCCTAATCCGACCAGGCACAACGTTCTACTTAAAATAGAAAATGGCAGCTCCGGTTTGTATAGCTATAAGCTTTTCGACGTTAAAGGAGAACTGCTTATCAGCAATTCAATAACCGGAAATGAGACAAACATCCGTATCAGCAAACTGGCAGCCGGCATTTACTATTTAAAAATGACTGACCAAAACAATAAAGAAATTAAAACATTCCAAATTATCAAAACCAATTAATGAAAAAAATTTTAGGGCTTATCTTATCTTTCGCATTAACCACCGGCGCTTTTGCCCAGGCACCTAACAAAATGAGCTACCAAAGTGTGGTAAGAACCAGCAATGGTCAATTAGTTGCAAATAGTACCGTAAGCATCAGGATTTCAATTTTGCAGGGTTCTGCCAATGGAAACATCAGCTATATGGAAACTCATTCCAAAACTTCCAACGAAAACGGGCTGGTTAGTCTTGAAATAGGTGGCGGATCGGTCATTTTGGGCACCTTTTCGGGAATAAACTGGGCGACCGGTCCCTACTTTCTTAAAACGGAAACCGATCCGGCCGGTGGCACTAATTTTAGTATATCAGGAACCAGCCAGCTAATGAGTGTACCTTACGCGTTGTATGCGGCAAAAAGTGGAGATAGTGGCGATTGGGTAAAGGATGCGAATGGAATAAATTATTCATCTAAGAATGTAGGAATAAAGACTGCTTCTCAGCCTGATGTTTCTCTAACAGTTATAGGTGATATCGGAGGTCCCGCAAATAATCCAGCGTTGTTTACCTCTAATCATATGTGGCATACCGCTGTTGCGTATAAAAACAACACTTCGCAATATACTTTCGTGGTTGCCGGCCCAAATGACCTGGAATTAGCACCCAAAAACTTTGGAATTTTTAATAATAATACTGCCAGGTGGCCTTTTACAATAAATGCTATCAACAACAAAGTAGCAATTGGTAACCCTACGCCTTATGCGGTATCTGCCAGGTCGGCACTACATGTTATTGAAGGTGACGTAAATATTGAAAAAATTGGAAATGGCATAATCATGAAATCGCCGAAGGCCAGTGCTGGAGAGTTACCGTTAGCGATACAGGAAACTTCGTAAGCACTCCGATTACATGCCCTTAAGCAAAACGGAAAAATATAATAAAAGGCCCCAGGCATTGCCCGGGGCCTTTTATTTTAAGCTTCAACCTTCTACGCTATATTCGCAAAATAATTTTTCTAATGAAGACTGACCTGCATAACATTGACACAGCTATTGAATTTTATGATGACCGGTACGAAGAGGGTTATATGGAAGAATGGGATGAATCTAAAAAAAGAAAGGTCGAAGAAATAATTACGTCACTGCATTTACCGGAAACCGGAAATGCGCTGGATTTTGGTTGCGGCAATGGTGTTTTTACCAATATCATAAAAAAGTGTTTACCTAAATGGAATGTCTATGGTGTGGAAATAAGTCCTATAGCTGTGAAAAATGCGTCAAAAAAATTTCCTTCCTGTACTTTCTTTACGGGTGATGAAGCCTCTTCTTTTAAACAAAACTTCGATTTTTTGTTTAGCCATCATGTTATTGAACATGTACAGGATATGGGAGAAACTATTAATCAAATAAACGGCTACTTAAAGCCCGTCAGCCAGCAGTTGCATATTTTGCCATGTGGAAATACAGGCAGCTACGAGTATGACATTTGCATGTTGCATAAGAATGGCATCGAAAAAGATAAAGACAACCGTTTTTTCTTTGAAGAGCCTGGACACTTAAGAAGACTTACTTCTTCGGAATTAATTGATGCAATGAAACCAATCAATTTTTCAATAAATAAGCAATTTTTTGCCAATCAACATTATGGTGCTATAAACTGGATCACTAAATCGTCGCCACGCTTTGTAAAAAGGTTAACTAACCCCTACAATGCAATTGATGAAGCAGCTAAAGGCAAACTTTCGGAAATAAGAAAAGAACTGCTTAAACTTACTTATCGCCAATTTCTTTACTCAAAATATTGGATGATAGAATCTAAATGGTCTAAAAAAACCGCAGATAAAATAAAATTGGCAATCCTGTATATTCCCGCATTTTTAAGCAAGTCACTTTACAGCAAATTAAACAAACTTGCTGAAGATGAATGGAACACAAGAAAAAATGAGCCAAATGGAAGTGAGATGTATTTATTTTTTCAGAGAGATTAAATTATGATCATTGCCCAAATTACAGGTGGTTTAGGAAACCAGATGTTTCAATACGCAGCTGCGAAAGCATTATCTATCCATTTAAATTCGCCTTTAAAACTAGATTTACAAAGCTACAAACGGGAAATATTGCCCGAGTTGGAAGTATTTCGAAGCTTTGAACTTACTTCTTTTCAAAATTTTGAGTATAAAGAGGCATCAATAGAAGAAATAAACGCCTTTACTACGTCAAATTTTTTCAGTAGAAAGATCAAGCATTTTTTGCCCTTTCATATGCGAAAGGTATTTAGCGAGAAAAACAACACTTTTGACAACAATTTTTTTAAAGCAGGCAAGTCAGCTTATTTAAAGGGTCATAGACAAACGGAAAAGTATTTCAAAGGTTATCAAAATGAAATTAAGAATTCATACCAATTAAAGAATGATCTGATAACCGATGTAAAAGAACTTGGCAAACTAATTTCATCTCAATCATCTGTATCAGTTCATATTCGACGTGGAGATTACCTGCGACTGCCAATTATTCTTGACTGGCATGGCGTATTGGGTTTTGATTATTATACCAAAGCCTTGGAGACTATTCAATCTAAGTTTCCTAATATTAACATCTATTATTTTTCAGACGATGTGGAATGGGTGGAAAAAGAATTGCTGCCAATTTTTCCCGGAACCATACTATCCGGAACAATTGCCAGTACCCACTACCACGATTTTTACCTAATGCAATGTTGTCGTAATAACGTTGTAGCAAACAGTAGTTTCAGCTGGTGGTCCGCCTGGCTTAATCAGCATCCAGACAAAATGATTATTGCCCCCCGTAAATGGTTTGGCAATCCGCGGCTATCAACAAAAGATCTATACCCTAAAGACTGGATTGTATTATAATTCAAATCTATAATTGGCTAAACAAAAAGATTAAATGAAACGAACTGTCTTATTTTGTATTTTCCTCTGTGCTTTATATTTGGGAAATTCCGAAAATATAGGAATTGATACTTTAACTCCTAATTCTTCTGCAATTCTCGATGTAAACAGTCAATCAAAAGGCTTTTTGCCGCCCAGAATGACAAGTTATGAAAGAGATCAAATTACCTCTCCAGCCCAGGGATTGGTGATATTTAATACATCCATCAGTTGTTTAGAAATATTATTCAGGAGTCCAATGGTTTAGATTATGTGGCACGCCAGTATCCACCTATAAAAATTGTAACCAGATAAAGAGGAGCAATCCGTTGGCAACAAGTGGAATATTTTCAATTGATAGAGATTCGTTGGGGTCCGCTTGCCCCTATTAATTATTATTGCGATATGGCAACAGACGGTGGAGGGTGGACTTTGGTTTTAAATTACAATCATAAGGCCAATACTGATCCCGCAACAAATATAAGAGGCAATAGTTTGCCATTACTTGGATCACTAGCCTTAGGAACAGACGAATCGGGATCTCAATATTGGGGGCATGCAAGTAACAATTTCCTAAATCAATTAAGCTTTTCCGAACTAAGATTTTACGGTAAGACCTCAAGTCATAGCAGGGTAATCAATTTTAAAACAACCCATACGGGCACCATAAATTATTTTAAGACTGGATTGGGTAGCGCTTCTGGTCTCCAGTCCTCGTTTACGCCATTGACAGGACATTCTTCTTTTTTACCATTATCTGCAATAGACTATATTACCAATGCAGGAGAAGATGCAGCTTTAAAGTATCCTTTCTTTAGTGCGTGTAACTACCATTGGGCAATTAGAGGCGATGCGGCGACTGTGCATCGCTGGGAGGTTGATGATATATTATGCACAGGATGCTGTTCGGTTGTGCAGGGAAATACTAAAGACACATATCACCAAATTTGGATTAGATAAGAACGCACCTTCAGCTGGTGGTCCGCCTGGCTTAACCAGCATAAGGACAAAATGATTATTGCCCCCCGTAAATGGTTTAATAAACCAGGTTTATCCCGCAGCGACCTGGTACCACAAAACTGGATAAGGTTGTAAAGGTTAACTGAATTAAACCACCTCCGTTGTCAATGTGGCTTCGGGATGTACATTGCTTATTTGTTGAGGATTGTGTCTGTGTTTAAACAATATCATAAATAATACCGCCACTACAAGGGCATAACTTGCAAAAGCGATCCAGATGCCCTGCCAGTCTTTAACATTATCGGCATTGGTGAAAAATTCCTGTATTACAAATCCACTGATGGAGCTGCCCAGCACCGCGCCAAAACCATTGGTCATCATCATAAACAAGCCCTGTGCGCTTGCCCGTATGGCCGGGTCGGCCTGCGTTTCAATAAACAACGAACCCGAAATATTGAAAAAATCGAACGCCATTCCATATACAATACACGACAATACGATCATCCAAAGGCCATCTCCGGGGTTTCCGTAGGCAAATAACCCAAAACGTAATACCCAGGCAATCATACTAATGACCATGACCTGCTTTATTCCAAAACGCCTGAGAAAAAACGGGATAGCCAAAATAAACAACGTCTCCGAAATTTGAGAAATAGACATAATAATAGCCGGGTATTTTACCGCTATACTGTCCGCGTATTCGGGAATGCCGGCAAAGTCGTGCAGAAAGGTATCTCCGTAGGCGTTTGTCAATTGCAGCGCAGCCCCCAGCAGCATGGCGAAAATGAAAAACATCGCCATCTTTTTGCTTTTGAATAGAGAAAACGAGGTAAGCCCAAACGCATCAAGCATAGAAGTGCTTTTCTTTTTTCCGAGTAATGGCGGGCATTTGGGCAGGCTGAATGAATACAATCCCAAAAACACCGAAGCGGCCGAAGCCACATAAAACTGGTTGGCCGATGTTTCGAACTTTAATAAACTAACCGTCCAAAGCGCTACAATAAAACCGATGGTTCCCCAAACGCGTATGGGCGGAAACTCCTTAATGACATCTAAATTATTTTTCTTTAATGCCGAATAACCCACCGCGATGGAAAGCGAAATTGTGGGCATGTAAAAAATCATATTCAGTAAAATGACCCAGAAGAAATCCACCGGATCGTTTACAAGCGGAATGGTGAATAAGACAATGGCGCCGCATAAATGAAAGATACCCAACAGTTTTTCCGCATTTACAAATTTGTCGGCAATAATGCCCGCCAGCGACGGCATAAACAACGAGGCAATACCCATGGTAGAGAAAATGATCCCAAACTGGGCGCCGGGCCATTGTTTATTTTGAAACCAGTAAGCCCCGATAGTGATCAGCCACGAACCCCAGATAAAGAACTGGAAAAAGTTCATTAGTATCAGCCTCATCTTTATATACATGCCCGGTGGTGTTTTAGCTGGTAAGATAAAAAGTTTTACGATACAAGCGTTTTAAAAAAGCCCCGGAGTATTAGAAGATAAAAGATTAATTCAGATATTGACCGGGGGATGCAATATCATAGTCGGGCTTCACATGTAATCCGTTCCGGAGGAATGGAAGATGGGTAGAACTAACAACCAAAAGGGGTCTTCCCGTTCCAGAGGAACGGAACGTGGGTAGAACTAACAATCAAAATAGGTTTCCCCGTTCCAGAGGAACAGAAGATGGGTAGAACATAACAACCAAAAATGGCATTCCCGTTCCGGAAGAATGGAAGATGCATGAAACGATCCATGGTTTGAAAACACCTCATGGAATTTGAATAGATATTGTCGGTTTAATATTACGCCCTGACAGGGCTTATATAATCGTTGACCCATTTGCGATGGGCGATGCCCATCGCTGATGTATTGTGCCCCTTCAGGGCGTTTAAAACAGCACGCTCTAAGATTTTAAAAGGAAATATGCCGGCTTCACATATACCGCGTTCCAGATGAAAGGAACGTGGGTAGAACTAACAACCAAAAATGGCTTTCCCGTTCCGGAGGAGCGGAAGATGCATGAAACGATCCATGGTTTGAAAACACCTCATGGAATTTGAATAGCTATTGTCGGTTTAATATTACGCTCTGTCTGTGGGCTAGTGATCTCTATTGATATTTTGCGATGGGCGATGCCCATCGTTGATGTATTATGCCCCTTCAGGGCGTTTAAAAGCAGCAAGCTCAAAAATTTTAAAAGGGTAAAAGGCGCTGGCTTCAGGGCACTTAAAGGGCACCATCCCTTAACGCAGTGTAAAGCCCTGTTATATTAACGTAAATCGGTCATAGAAAAAGCCCTGAAAGGGCGACATATCTCAACGCAGGGTAAAGCCCTGCGACCTAAACGCAAATCAATCTTAGATAAAAGCCCTGACAGGGCGCAATAACACAACGCCGGGAAAAGCCCTCCGACTTTAACAAGATTCGACTATAGAAGCAGCACTGAATCGGTGGAACAATTTTTAGTTTTTAACTTGGTATTATTCCCGGTCAAATCTCGCAGATGCTTAATTGGCCTTACTCAATCTTCATTCGCCAAGAAACCTTGAAATAACGAACCCTATCTACAGTTCGCCCCTTGCCCAACCATTTGCACCACCAAATGTTACAATACCTGTAGCTTTGCAAAAATTTAGAAAAGATGATAAACGATCGTGCGATCAGGGTATTAATTGATAACATCAACGATAAGGATTTACAGAAAATAGGATACAAAATTGTGAATGATCAGCGAATTTCGTTTGATGACGGCGTTTTGTTATTTGAAAAGGCGCCATTGCCTTATGTAGGTGCATTGGCTAATTATGTCCGCGAAAAAAAACATGGCGGCCGCACCTATTTTAACCGCAACTTTCATATAGAGCCCACCAATGTATGCGTGTTCTCCTGCAAATTTTGCTCGTATTCAAAGCTGTATGCCCACCGCGAAGATGGCTGGGAACTTAGTATAGATGATATGCTGAACATTGTAAAAAAATACGACGGGCAGCCGGTGACCGAAGTACATATTGTGGGGGGCGTTCATCCTAAAATGAACCTCGATTTCTTTTTAGAACTGGTGCGCCGGATAAGAGAATATCGCCCCGACCTCCACATTAAAGGCTTTACTCCGGTTGAGCTGGATTATATGTTCAGAAAGGCAAAGCTGACCATCGAAGAGGGCATGAAGAAAATTCATGAAGCGGGTTTGATGTCGTTGCCGGGGGGTGGAGCAGAAATTTTTCATCCTGATGTTCGCAGCAAGATCTGCGACGACAAGGTAAATGCCGAAGGCTGGCTGCACATTCATCGCGCTGCCCACAACCTTGGTATGCACAGCAACGCCACCATGTTATATGGACATATTGAGGAATACTGGCATCGGGTGGATCACATGGAAAGACTAAGACAGCTACAGGACGAAACAGGTGGATTTAATACGTTTATTCCCCTCAAATTTCGCAACAGCGACAACGAAATGAGCAACATACCTGAAAGCACGGTTACTGAAGACATGCGGATGTACGCCATCGCCCGGCTGTATATGGATAACTTTCCACACCTGAAAGCCTATTGGCCTATGCTGGGCCGCCAAAGTGCCCAATTGACCCTTTCCTATGGCGTAAACGATATTGATGGAACAATTGACGATTCCACCAAAATTTATAGCATGGCGGGAAGCGAGGAACAAAATCCCGCTATGACCACCGGGGAGTTAGTGAACCTGATAAAACAAGTAAACCGCGAGCCTGTTGAAAGAGATACATTGTATAATGTTATCAAAAACTTTAGTAAAGAAATGCCTCCTCAGGTTGATCCGATCTTAAATTAAGAAAAGCTTTCATAGCTTGTTTATCTATAATACCCCGCTCATTTTGCGGGGTATTTTAAATTAGATCAAACATATCCATGTCATCTGTGTTCCATTGATTCTTGTGTCCAAACGAAAGGACGAAATGCTGGATAATGAGAACGTCTTGTCTGGGCTGACCCGGCATCTCCCGGAAATTATTAAAAGGTGTTTGAAGGAGATGATAATATCAAGGTTTCTTAATTCTTCTTTGCGTCTTTGCGAAACAATCAAAAAACGCAAAATCAAAATGGAAACCTTGATCGGCGTTATCCCCAATATTCCGCGCCTCTGGAGCTTCAAAACAAATTCTACAATTGCTTGCTACAAATATTTTGCTCCTCTGGATCTCAGAACACAATCATCGTATATTATTCAATGTACTCTGTAAGAATATTTCAATCCAACAGATTGAAGGAACAAAGACCCAAAGTGTCTTGATTCTTCTTTGCGTTGCATTTCTTTGCGCCTTTGCGTGACAAGCAAAAAACGCCAAAACTCCTCTGGAGCCCAGGAAAACAATCATCGTAAATAATTCAAGGTACTCTTTAAGAATATTTCAAACCAACAGAAATAAGGAGCAAAGACCCAAAGTTTCTTGATTCTTCTTTGCGTTGCATTTCTTTGCGTCTTTGCGTGAAATTCAAAAAACGCCAAAACGAAATGATACAACTATTCACTATTCATTATTCACTATTCTTTATTCACTATCTCGTTAACCGGTAAATCAACAATGCCGCTCTTTTAATAAGAATGGGAAACTCTTTCAAATTGATCGTTTCCCCCGGAGCATGCCCGCCATCGCCGCTGGCACCCAACCCATCCAGTGCGTCTACGTATTTCGCAACATAAGAAATATCCCCCGCACCTCTCGATCCAGGATCACCTGCTTTTACAGGACCTACACCCAAATCTATTGAAACCTTATTCAATACCTTTAAAATGGCGCTATTGCCCATGGTTGGTTCCATAGCCGGAATACCCTCGGTAAAGGTAATTACTGCCCTGGTGCCTCTAAGATTGCCGGTCGTGGTAATTGCCTTCATTCTTTGCCTTGCCCGCTTTTTTTGGGCCTCCGTTAAAAATCGAAGATCACCCTGCACCGCCGCAACGGGAGAAATAATATTGGTCTTTCCCGATACCTGCGCCTTTATGGAAGCAGAGTCGTAATTCATTTCTGATCCTGCTGCAAAAATTCCCGGATTGAACGTCAGGTATTTTTCCTTGCTCAATTGCTGCCTGAATTCATTTATTATTCTTGACCCTTCGTAAATCGCGCCATATCCATCTGCAAAAACGCCCGAAGAATGCGCCTGCTTTCCATAAACCTTTAATTGCCATCCGCTGACGCCACGGCGGGCAGTAGCCACGCTTGAAAGTCCACCGGCCCCTTCAAACGCAAGGGCAATATCAGACTTTTTGGCGCGCTCAATAAAATCGGCGCGGCTTACCGAAATGGGGCGCCCGGCCTGTTCTTCATCACCGGTAAAATAAGCCGTAATGGAAGTATTGTCTAAGAGGCCTGCTTTTTTCAAGGCCTGCAGGGCAGCCAGTATAGCCATATCCCCTCCTTTCATATCTACCACCCCCTGCCCGGTTGCTATATTTGCGCTTAATTTTCTATAGGGATTGGCCGGCATGTCTGGCTCAAAAACAGTATCGAGATGGCCGATCAGAAAAAGTTTTTTGCCTTTGGCTCCTTTGATATAGGCTACCAAATGTCCCGCTCTTTTTAAAGAATCGGGCAGGGTGACCCATTCGGTTGTAAATCCAATTTTGTCGAAGGCAGTGCGCAATACATCGCCGGTTTCGCGTACGCCAACAATGTTCATGGTGCCGCTGTTTATGTTTACGATCTCTTCTAACATACGCAGGGTCTCGGGCATCTGTTTTTCGATGTTTTCGACGATCTTTTTTTCTTCGGGAGTCAGCTGTGCCTGAAGCTGCAGTGCAGAAAACAAAAGGCTAATGCAAAGAAATTTATTCATGAATTATTATGATTGGTTAATGCTCTAAAATAAAGATAAGTTTTGATTAGGTTTACATGTTTCTCCCATTGAAATCGGGTATAGGAAGACCAGTTGGTTAGATGGCCATTTCTTCCTGCCAGATACAATCTGGATTTCTATTTGCCCTCGTAGTCCAAGACATACGGAGAGCCGTCCTTCTGCCAGATACAATCTGGATTTATTTTCACCTCCGCAGTCGAAGACATACGGAGAACCGACTCTCCTTTATGATTCTTTGCATACCGATCTTTTGCCCTGTAATACCAGGGTGCTAACCATTCTTAATTGGACGGATCGTATATCCTTTCAATTTTAATAAATTCAAGACTCCCTGTTGGCCGCCTAAATGCCCGGCACCAACTGCAAAGAGTGATGGTTTGTCCTGGGCTATCTTTACCGCCTGTTCGGCCCAGACGCGATTGCGGGTGTATAATAACATGTCTAAATGATTGTTTACACCACTGTCATCATCCATAGTCAGTTCAAATAGCTTCTCAATATTCTGCGCTTTGTAAACCGCTATCATTTGATGCATGGTTTGCGTAAAGTGATCGATTTGGTCAATGGACTTTACCAGGTCTTTTGCCTGTTCTCCGTACGGTATGCTGTTAAAAATATTTTGCTGAAAATCGAGTGTTTCCAGGCCCTTTATTTCTTTCTTTAAACGGTGAGCCTCCTCTAATATTTTTAGTTCCATACCATTCTTTTTTTCGCAGGGTAAAAAGAATTCATACAAACTGCTCGAAAGCATTAGCGGATGCTGGGTTTCTAACAAATCGAATGGAAGGCCTGGTTGCAGATTTTCAAAAAATGACCGCACCTTCACGTATTCCTCCTGCGAAAGGTAGTCGGCCAGCTTTCCGTTATCCCGCATACTAAAATCTACCACACCGCCCTGCAAATGACCAGCCGGGTCCATATCTACCTCAAGGTAAACCTGCTTTACCTTCCTAATTACCTGCCGAAGTGTTTTGTTAAGCATTGCATCTTCGGCACACATTAAGTGCATTGTTCCAAAAAAATAAGATGGTTTTAATAGGCCGTTTCCGCCAACCTGCCACAACAGGCTTTGCCCGCTTTGTTCTGTTACTAAAATATTCCGGTATCTATTTACCAGCCATACCGCGGCTCCTATAATCGAAACGGCTCTAAGAGAAATTAACTTCATAAAAAAATCAGATCATTATAAAAACAGGAAATGAAAAAAGGGAAGTTACAGGTAAATCCCATTAAAAGCGGCAATACCTTGGTCACACTCTAACAGTTCAAAAGTGGGTATCTTTAACACCTAACAGAAAGCTAGAATGACAAAAGACGAAATATTATTAGCCCTGCAAAAAGAAGTTGAAGGTTACAACAAAATAATAGCGACAGAAAAAGGCGATTGGATTGTAAAAGGCTTTATTGACATATATAAAAACGTTTACACCATTTCTGTTGACACTAAAGTTGTTTCAAAAGTTTTGGAAATCCTTCTTGCACCTGCTTTAAAAGAATTTGCTGATAAAAATAATTTTATATTGGAAGAACCGGAGCAGCAAAATCATTATCCTGACTTTACTTTCATATCAAAGGAATCTGGTGAGAAGTTTGCCCTTGACGTTAAAAGTGGCTTTACAAAAGATGGCAAAAAATTAAACAACAAAATGACTCTTGGTTCCTATACTGGATATTTTAGGGGTAGGAATAGTGTAAAGAGTACCAAATATCCATATAGTGATTACCAAATCCATTTGGTTTTAGGAGTTATTTATACCCAAAGTGAAGTCGACATTGATAAACAAAACGTTTATTCTATTGAAGATTTGGATAAAATTGTATCAGTAATTCGTGATTTCAAATTTTTTGTTCAACCAAAATATAAAATATCTTCTGACAGTGTTGGAAGTGGTAATACAAGAAATATTGGTTCAATTCAAAACATAGAAAAAATTATAAATGGGGAGGGAATTTTTGCTACTTTAGGAGAAGAATTATATAATGACTTTTGGATGTTTTATTTGAATAAGGATATGTCACTTAAAGCAGGAATTCCAAGACCTTATACAAATATGAAATCATACTCTTTCTATAAGCAAAAAGGAGTTGATTTATTGGAAAAGAATAAAGAGATTATTGAACAGCTGAATGAAGATGATGATATTGAAACTGAAAACGAAGAAGAAATTGATGACTAAGAAAATAATTATACCTCCAATAAAGAGCCAAGGCATCAAGACTAAACTTGTGCCGTGGATTATGGAACTTGTGCCTGAAATAAGTGGTAAATGGGTTGAACCGTTTTTAGGAACAGGCGTTGTTGCTTTCAATGCCAATTTTAAACAAGCAATTTTAAACGATACAAATCCGCATATCATAAATTTTTATAAGGGCATTCAAACAAAGGAAATAACAGCACCTTTAATGAAGCAATATCTTGAACAAGAAGGTGAGTTGCTGAGTGTTGCAGCAGACGACGGCTACGAACATTACCGCAAAGTACGTTCCCGCTTTAATAGCGGTGAATATTCGCCTTATGACTTTATCTTCCTTTCCCGTGCAGGCTTTAACGGAATGATGCGATTTAATAACAAAGGAAATTGGAATATTCCTTTTTGCAAAAAGCCCGACCGTTTTGCACAGGCGTATGTAACAAAAATTACAAATCAGGTTTCATCCGCTTCTAAGATTATCAAACCTGAACCAGCATGGACATTCCATAATAAATCATTTGCCGACATTATTCCTATTGCTACTGAAAACGATTTCATTTATTGCGACCCACCCTATTATGGAAGGTACGTTGACTATTACAATGGTTGGACAGAGCAGGACGAAGAATTACTATTTACGCTTTTAAGTGAGACAAAAGCAAAATTTATCCTTTCAACATGGCACCATAACGATTGGCGTGAAAATGATATGATTGCTAAATTTTGGAACAAGTTCAACATTGTGACAAAAGACCATTTTTATCATTCAGGTGGCAATATAGAAAATCGTAAGACAGTTGTGGAAGCTCTTGTTTGCAACTTTGACCTTGACCATATACAAGGACACAATCACGGACTTAAAGAAAAGAACAAGTCCGAACAATTGACACTTGAGTTGGCGTGAGACAGAATGGTAGTACTGCCGCTTACATGGGTTTTGCCTTATGGGGGGCAGACGGAATAACAATGAACATTTGTAATTCTATTTGCCTTTTGTTTCAGCTTGACTTTTACTAATTAGCTTTTTGTTCTTATCATCATTTTCAGTTTTTCAATTTGGCTTTGGTTCCGGCCTGACGTTTTTCAAATTCCCCCACAACGCAAAGCCCTGAAACGAAAAAGAGAGGTGAAAATGTGTGGTGTAAAAATTGGCATGGTTTTGTAATTAATATCAATGTTTTTTAAGGGTTTAGGGTTGAAAAGGAGGCTCAATTCTTTGAGCCTCAATTTTTTTCCAGCATCTACTGCATCAACTATATAAACCGCTTAACATAATCCCTCTGCGACTGTGTCTTTTATCTGATTTTTATCTTCTTTTTTCAACAGGTTTATCTGTTTGGAAATCTTTCTTTTTCAAGGGATAGTTTAATTTTATGTAGAATTATTTCATCATAAAATAGAACTGGTAGAACTTATTGCACACCTTTTCATTCCGTAAATTTACACTCCAAAAAATTTTTTTAAAATTTCTACTTATTGATCAAAATAATTTTGCCGATGTGCCCACTGCTTTCCATAAGCATGTGGGCGGCACCAGCTTCTTTCAATAAAAAAGACTTATAAATTACAGGTCGGCAATCCCCGGAATAATACCATTGCCATACATTCTGCTCAATAGCCGCTGCCAGATGCTGTTTAAATTCATTATCGCGGTTGCGTAATGTGCTGCCTGTAATTGTAAGCCGTTTGCGCATTATATCCATAATATTTAGCGAAGCTGAAGTTCCTTTCATGGCATTGATGTAAACCAACCGCCCGTCTTCGCGCAGCAGGTTTACATTCTTCGGTGTATAATCACCGCCTATCATATCTAATATTACATCCATTCCTGTTTCCCGGAATTCCTTTTCAAAATCCTGCTCCTTATAATTGATACATGCGGTTGCCCCAAATTGCAGACAGGCGGTGCATTTTTCGTTGCTGCCCGCTGTTGTAAAAACCGAAGCGCCCCATGCTTTTACCATTTGTATTGCTGTTATCCCTATACCGCCAGAACCGCCATGCACTAAAAAGTTTTCGCCCGGCTGCAATTTTCCTCTTTCAAAAACATTGTGATAAACTGTAAAAACCGTTTCGGGAAGAGAAGCAGCTTCTTCAATAGGAATATTTGCCGGTACGGGAAGGCAATTACCGGCAGATGCAATAGCATACTCCGCATATCCCCCTCCGGCCAGCAAGGCGCAAACTGCATCTCCCGGCTTCCAGCGTGTTACTGCACTGCCGCATACTGTAATAATACCCGATACTTCCAGCCCGGGTACATCCTGCGGGGCATTTGCCGGCGGCGGATAGTGGCCTTTTCGCTGCGCAATATCGGGCCGGTTTATGCCTGCAGCTGATATCTTTATCAAAACCTCATTTGAACTGGGTTCGGGTATGGGTCTTTCGGTAACCTGCAACACTTCAGGGCCGCCGGGTTGTTTTATTACTATCGCTTTCATAAAAATTGTTATAGCTAATAAAAAAATCTGGTACTATTATATGTCTGTTTTGAGCATTCAAATATTGGTTTTATCAAAATAGTTTAAGGCCTTCAATCGTTTTAAAAAGGTATTATTCAATATATATCCAATATTCCTATGAACTGGCTATTATTCTTTTTTAAGGCGCAATGTTTGTGTTTTCTTTTAATGAAGGTATCGTTGTTGCTCAAGTATTTTCTTTTTGTAAAATACCGCTCTGAAGACTGGAAAGCGCGGCACCTGATATTTTTT
>JBBRCW010000114.1:0-18286 GCA_038204535.1 Chitinophagales bacterium
AATAATTCCTGAGTCTGGCAGTTTCTTATATAATAGTTCCTGAACCAATAAGGCTATCGGATGATTTTTAGGAAGCGTGTACCTGGTTAAATATAAATCTGAAGTGTTATTTAGATCGTGAAACGAAGTAAGGGTATGAAAGGACAGGTGCTTTTCATTTAAAAGTAAAACCAATTCATTAAACAATCGCGGGGACTGCCAGGCGAGACACTCCAGGGATTGCTTCATAAATGCCTTTTTGGTTAAACCCAGCAGGTAAACTCCTCCCCTGTTATCCGGGCCTATAACCGCGCCATTTTTAGATAATGCATTAGCGGCATTAAGCAGTAAAGCCGTTGTTAACGATGGGCAATCGTTGCCGATCGCTATTACCTTGTTGAAGCCATTGTTAAAAACTTCCCGGAAGGCATTGGCTATTTTTTGCCCAAAATCTTTTCCTGTCTGACGGCTTTCATCAAAATTAAAAACAGGCAAGCCACTACCTGCGGCAACCGAAAGTGCATGGCAATTGAGCCCGGAAAATAAATGCCTGTTATTTGAATTAGTTTTTGAGAATAACGGCTTGAGTGCCGCTTCTGCCGCTGGTGTTCTGGCGAATAAAATTATGGCGGTTTTCGAATTCAAAAATGGTTATTTTGAACGTCATCTACGATAAAAGCCTGTTAATAGTTTTAACTTTTATGTCGAACAACAAAATACCAATATTGTTCGCCAATAGTTCAACAAATTAAAAGCAGTATCCTATCAAGAAGTGCTTATGCTTTGGACGATTCATCCTTGTTTACCCGGTTTACGTAAAGCGTTTGTGTAGGGAAAGCAAATTCTATTTCTTCTTTTTCAAACTGTTCAAACATAGCCAAATTTATTATCTGCTGCTTGTCCATGTAAACATTGAAATCGGGGGATAAGACATAATACACCGCTTCGAAATTGAGGCTAAAATCTCCAAATTCTTTAAAATGTACCCGATCGAAACGAACGTCTTCTATTCCTGTTATTATGTCTTTAACCATCGCGGTAATTTTTTGTAATTTTTCTGATGGAGTGCTATAGATTACCCCAAACGTAAAAACTATTCTCCGCTCTTCCATGCGTTTATAATTATGCACCCGCGAATTGGTAAGATCTGTATTGGAGAAAATCAATTGTTCGCCGCCCAGCGATTTCAACCGGGTGGTTTTAATGCCTATGTATTCTACAGTGCCTTTCTTATCTCCAACAATTATAAAATCTCCAATTTCAAATGGTTTATCAAAAAAGATAACCATGTAACTGAACAGGTCGCCCAAAATTGTTTGAGCCGCAAGGGCAATTGCAATACCTCCGATACCCAAACCTGCCACCAGCGTTGTGATATCATACCCCAGGTTATCAACCAAAAATAAAATTCCAATAAGCCATATGATAATCTGCAGAATGATCAGGATGCCTTTTGCCTGTTTCTCACGTGTGGCATCGGGCTCCTTTCTGCTAAGGGCCTGTTTAAAAGCAAACGCAATAAATGATGTAATAAATTTGACCACGAAAAAAGTAATGACGACCATAATAGCCACATACATCACTTTGTTGCCCACCTGTGGAAAGGTTATATTTTTAAGACCGATGTAAATGGCTATAATGTACAGTAATGGCATAACATTAAACTGGATTAATTCAACAAAGAAATCGTCGATGTTGTTGCTGGTTTTGGCCGCTATAGCCTTTAACCTGCCCAGAAAAACGGTTCTTACAATGCGCAATACCAGAATTGCCAAAATAATAATTCCGATAGTTATTCCCCAATCACGAAAACTATTATCCAGCAACTTATAATCCCAAAAATTATCCATACTTTTTATTATTTATATTTAATAACTATGCCGTTTCGATAGCCGCTAAAATACAACCCAGCCGTTTAAGGGTAAAATAAGGCAACCCACAGCAATCCACTTATAACATTTTTATTAACGGCTCAGACTCGTTAAAGCAAGACAGAATTGAAAATCTTAAATGAATATAAGGCGCCTAAAAATTTAATTCGGCAAAGAAAGTTGGTGTTCACAAGGTATTTATAAATTACGATGACATTCATATATGTAGTCCACCAACCGAAGAAATTCATACGTCCACCAATAGTCCAACTTTAACGTTATACTACCTGGGTTTCACTCAAACAAATGTTCTTCCATTCTTTTGTCGTGGCCATATACATCATCTCTAAAATTGAGCATTCCGTCTGCATCTACCCAACTGGTAAAATAAACCACATATACCGGTAAAGGAGTTTTCAGAAAAACTTGTTTTTCAGTTGTTTGGTTCATGGCCGAAGTTATCTTGCTGTCGGTCCAGCTGGTATCGTTTCGCAAAATGTACTTTGCTAATTCAAAAGGCTGCTGTAAACGCATACAGCCGTGGCTGAATGCCCGCTGCTGCCTGCTAAATAAGGCTTTGGCTGGTGTATCGTGAAAATAGATATTAAACCTGTTAGGAAAAATAAACTTGACCTTGCCCAATGAATTTGCTGCGCCAGGCTTTTGCCTGATAAGGGGGAAACCATTACTGCGACCATAAATTTCCATATTATTTCGGCCAAGATAATTTTGACTGCGCCGCATAGCAGGTAAAATTTCGTTTCGAACAATACTTTCAGGCACGTTCCAATATGGGCTAAATACGATGTATTTGAGTATATCGGAAAAAATAACTGTATTGGTAGCCGCTTTACCAACCACTATATTTATTGTCAGCACTTCCTTGCCTTTCTCGAAAACATGTAGTTTATACTCGGGTATGTTCGCCAATAACCTATCTGGTTCTGCTTCCGGCATCCATCGCATTCTCTCAAGGTTTATCTTCATTTGTTTCAATCTATCTTTAATTGAAGTGTTCAGCTGGTTAATCAGGTCTGTGTTAACCCAGCCGGTTTCGCTAAAACCAAACGAACGCTGAATACTTTTAATGGCTGTTTTTAAACTATCGGTGTAGATACTGCTGGTGTCTGATGCAACATAATCTCCTGTGATGGCCAACCTCTTCTTCAATGAAGATATCGACTCATCTTTTAAACCGACAGATGGCTTTTTTATTTTCCAAATCAGCGTTGGCCAGCCACCTTGCTTTGCAATGGCCACATAATTTTCTATAGCCTTGTCAAGGTCGTAATACGATTTATTGAGCGGTTTCCAGTTTCTCTGACGGCCGGAAAGAAACGAGTCAAGCATTGCGAGGTCGTTAATTTTCCGGCGGGGAATATACCATTGCATTTCTTCCGGATCTATTTTACCGCCAAACGAATTTTGCAGGTATCTGAAAAAATGCAGGGTCAGGTTAAGTTCTACGTTTTGCAATTGCGTTTCGGTTAGGCTCAATGTATCCTCCTCAACTATTTTTTTCATATAGGCATGAAGGTCCCTGCTGCTCCGCGACGAATCGCTTGCTTCGCTGGCATTTGCCTCGTGCAGATTCCAAAATGCCTCGCCCTGTTCGGTTAAACCATATTCGTCGAACCAGGCAAATTGATAGTTACGCCCGTTGTAAAAGTTTTTGATAGATATTGCATTGCCGGCATCGGGCACGTTGTGGCTAATATAACTTTCAATCGTATTACTATCGAGCCTTAAATTGGTGTATGCATTTTGCGGGGTAATCGTTGAATCGCGGGGTATAATTTTCACCGCACTGTTTCCCTTATTATTTGAACATGACAATGCCAATAAATAAAAACCAATGAGCGATATAATAAATTTTACCATTTTACTAAGCTATGTATGACAAATAAACACCGAAGCATTGGTTTTTCTAAGCACCGTTATGCCAAGGCTTTCTTTAAAAAACATTGAAAATGCATTTCGGCCAAAAGAACCCATTACAACCAATGACTCGCTTATATTATTAACGAATGTTACTAATTCTGACCTGATATCGCCTTTCAATACCACAATCTCTGCCTTTGGAAAATGCAAAACGATCCATTCGCGTATGAGGGCATCATGTTCCATTTGCAAAATATTGACAGGCAATACAGAAATCAACGTAACTTTTCTTGGTTGCATCCACGAAAAAAGATAGGCAAATTGTTTCATAGCATGAACACTAGAAATCTGCCCATCGTACGAAAACACCATATTTGTAAAAATCTCAGCTTCTTCGGGCATTAAGACTACAGGGCAATGAGCCGAAGAAATAAAATCATTGACATTAAAAGTGTCGCCCTCCATGTCTTTTCTGCATATTACCACATCCGCATAGATCGACTCTTTTATGAGCGTTTCTGCAATATCTTCCCTCACGGTTTTTACCGAAAATTCTACCCTGTTATTATCAAAAACATCTTTCACAAATTTTAATTCATCCAGTTCTTTAGTTAACTCTTCTTCTTCGTCGGTTGAAGCAGTATAATCGGTTTCTGTGGCTTTAATATCGCTTATGAAACCATATTCATTGTCATCTTTCATTTGTAAAGCGCCTGTTATAATAACCAAGACTTTGCACTTTTGGTTTTTTGCAATATGGACGGCAAAATCTAGCCCGCTGTATGGAAAACTATGGTTGAGCAATAATATTATCTTCTTCATTTGAATGATTATTTAGACTTTCAGGCCGACCCGGTTAGTTAAAAAATTTACTCATCTCAAAATGTATAAAAAATCTGCCTATTTGAAAGTTTCCATTGTTACTAAATCTTTACTATTTATCCTATCATGTTTTTTTGCTTCAGTGGTTGGCCATTCCTTAGCTCCAAAATCGTCTGTATTCCTAAAAATGACTTCCTGGTTTTACTGAAATGAATTTAACAACCCGCCTTATCAATAGTTTCATCTATCATAATTTTTCAGCATCGATATCGATCTTAATTATTGATTGTTCTTCGGTGAAGAAAATTGGAGATGATAAATGTCTTCGCGCCGGTCTTTCAGGTTTCGAACGCTTCCAAACGAATGAAGCTCCGCCAGCAAAGAAAGATCCACATCTGATATCAATACCATTTCTGTATTAGGTGTTGCTTCTCCCTTAAGTCCGTTAAACGGAAAAGCAAAATCGCAAGGCGTAAAAACCCCCGCCTGAGAATATTGTATATCCATATTTTCTACCTTAGGCAAATTGCCCACACTGCCCGAAATAGCAACATAACATTCGTTTTCAATAGCCCTGGCCTGCGCACAGCATTTTACACGCATAAAGGCATTTTGAGTATCGGTTAAGAACGGCACAAAAAGAATTTGCATACCCTGTAGCGCCAGTAACCTCGGCAGCTCCGGAAACTCCACATCGTAACAAATAAGTATACCGACCTTACCCGAATCGGTATCATATACCTTTACCGAATTTCCTCCACGCATACCCCAGTACGAAGCCTCATCGGGGGTAACATGTATTTTTTCGTACTTATCAATTTTTCCGTTTCTATGGCAGAGAAAGCCAATATTGTACAGTACATTGTTTTCTATATTGGGCAGGCTGCCTGTAATAATATTTACATTATATCTTATGGCCAGCTGCAAAAACCGGTCTCTTATTTCGGGGGTAAACTGAGCCAATTCGCGCATGGCATCAGCCTGGTTTAAATGGTTAAACTGTGCCAGCAACGGCCCATAAAACAGTTCAGGAAATAAAGCAAAATCACTTTTATATCCCGACACCGAATCCACAAAGAATTCTACCTGCTCAAACAATTCGTCCATGTCTCTATAGGGCCGCATTTGCCATTGCACCAGGCCCAATCTAACATGACTGCTTGGGGTGTACGATTTTCTCGAACGGGGCGAATAATAAATGTTATCCCATTGTAATAAGGCAGCAAATTCCTGGCTCTCAACATCATCGGGCATGTATCCCTTTAATATTTTTTTTACGTGAAAGTCGTTGGATAACTGAAAGCTTAAGACCGAATCGTAAATCTCTTTGTTTTTAACTTTATGAATATACTCTTTGGGCGTTAAGGTATCGGCATGCTGAAAATATGTTGGAAGCCTTCCGCCAAACACAATGGCTCGTAGGTTTAAATGCTCGCATAACACTTTTCGCTCGTCATACAGCCTTCGGCCAAGCCGCAGGCCCCTATAATCGGGATGAATAAAGACTTCGATACCGTACAATACATCCCCGTTTGGATCGTGTGTATTAAACAAATAATTTCCTGTGATCTGCTTATAGGTATGCTCATCATCATATCTTTCATAATCCACAACAATAGACAATGCACAACCCACTACTATACCATCTGCTTTAATTACGATCTGCCCTTCTCCAAAAATCTCCGTCAATTTTTTCAGGGCTGATAAACTCCAAAAGCTGCCTAACCAGCCAGGATAGGCCGCTTTCATAGCATCCACCAACTGCTCGTAATCGCGTATATGCAGTTGTTCTACTACCAGTTTATTAATTACTTTACTCATACTTCTTAATATACGATTTTTTATGCGCCTGAAATATAATTAGTTTTTTTTGCCAAAGCATTTTAAACGCCGTTGAATTTCCTGTTTCAATGTAGCATATTACAGAATAAAAATTTTTAAGCATTTTAAATAATTCCCCATAAATCAATACGTCTGATTTAAATCATAATGTGTATAAAGAGGCCGCCCGGGCACAAAACGTTCGTTTATGATCTTTAGGCGGTTCCGACAAAAGGCCGATCATGCACTTCCTTTTGTGAAGAATAATAACAAACGGATAATACTTAATATTCGCTTCTTTTTTTTGCTGTATGCCAAAACATCTCCAACAAATCGAAATATTTAATGTGGCAGGTTCGGATTATACGGCTTCGCAGTATGTAAAAATCCATCGCATCCTTTCAATCTATGCAATCTGTGGGCCATTAATATTATTAGTGGCCGAACGATTGGTCAGAGGCCCGGCATCATGTTGCGAATAATAAATTACGCCATTCCAGACCAATTTATATAATTGTTAGCCCATTTGAAATGAATGCTTTCAAAAAATAATATACCCGGTTAATCAGACATCAATTAAAATTACCATACTAATTTTCAGTATATTGCATGGTAGTTTAAACCTTTAATTAAAATATTTTTGTTTAATCTCTATTAAAAGAAATATTGTAACACTAATCCAAAAAAAATTTAATAATCATGATACATTTTAAGTTAAAAACAAAGGCCTTCTTTACGGTAATGATTGCCGGCATTTTACTTGCAGGGTTTACCGGCTGCTCAAAGAAAATTATGTTTGAACGCTCCAGTGTTGTCCCTGGCGCAGAAGGTTCTGTTAAAGTGAAAAAGGATAACAACAATAACTATTCGATTGAATTAGAAGTTGTAAACCTGGCTGAAGCCAAGAGACTTACACCCCCCAGGACCACTTATATTGTTTGGGCACAAACAGAACAAAACAGCACTAAAAACCTGGGAAGTTTGAACACTTCAAGCGGCTTACTTTCAAAAACTTTAAAAGCTTCGCTAAATACAGTAACTCCGTTTAAACCAACAAAGATTTTTATTACAGCCGAAGATGATACCAATATTTCTTATCCTTCAGGCGAAACAGTCTTAACAACCGGATCGTTATAAGAACCTAAATTTAGAGAGGGCTGAGTGAGTAATAAAACCCTCATTTAGCCCTTTTTTATTTTTGGTAATAAGGTAATAGCAGTTAATATACCTGGTGCCTTACAATAAAAATTACGTGTTCTTATAAAATTCCGGCCCTGTTTTATTGCCTTGCGCTGACGGTGGATGTATCTTGCCTGCAATGGAAAAGAGATTATTTATAGTAACGAACAAAATGCCTGTATCGGTAAGTGAAGAAAAAGGCATTCAACCTTCCTCCGGCGGGTTAATTACGGCTATAAACAGCTACCTGTTAAAAGAAAACAAGCAACAATTTAACCAGTTTTTCTGGTGCGGAATTCCTGGCTGCATTATAAGCACGTGGATAGCTGCCAGCAAAAAGCCCATTATAGCGCCCTACAACTATCTACCGGTATTTGCACCTGTTGCCGAATATAAAGCATATCATAACGGCTTTGCTAACTCGGTCATATGGCCGCTTTTTCATTACTTTCCATCGTATGCAGAGTATAATGCTGAATTTTACGAACACTATAATAAGGTGAACGAATACTTTGCCGAAGCACTTTTAAAAAAGATAAGGCCTGGTGATACAATCTGGATTCACGACTATCATCTATTACCCCTTGCTGCTATCCTGCGAAAAGAAATGCCGGAAGTAACGATTGGCTTGTTCTTACACATCCCTTTTCCGTCGTTTGAAATTTTTAGGCTGCTGCCAAAAAAATGGCAGGAAGATCTATTGAAAGGAATGCTGGGTGCCGACCTGGTAGGTTTTAATACGATCGATTATTCATCGCATTTTTTACAAAGTGTATTAATGATCTTAGGTTTAGACAACGACCGGCATGTTTTACATTTTGATAACCGGCTGGTTAAAGCGGATGTTTTTCCTACAAGTATTGACTACCAAAAGTTCAACAAAGCTTTTGCGCTTGAAAAGGTTGTAAAACTCAGGGAAGCACTGTTGCAAAAAATGAATAATAAAAAAATCATTTTTTCAATTGACCGGCTGGATTACACCAAAGGGGTGCACAATCGTTTAAAAGCTTTTGAGTATTTTTTAAATCACGCTCCTCAATACAAAGGCCAGTTGGTGTTTTTGTTGGTTATTGTTCCGGTAAAGTACAATACCTCAATATATGACGAGCGCAAAATGGTCATTGAAGAAACCATTTACCGCATAAACAGCAACATGGGCAGCGATCATTGGAAGCCGGTCAGATATCAATACAGTTCGCCGGATTTTGAAGAACTAGAGAGCATGTTAACCGCCTGTAGCGTGGCATTGATTACACCTTTGCGCGATGGGATGAACCTGGTATCAAAAGAATTTGTCGCCAGCCGCCAGGATAAGAAGGGTGTTTTGATTATAAGTGAAATGGCCGGTGCCGCACGGGAACTTACAGATGCCCTGACAATAAACCCTAACGATATAGTGGAGATGGCAGAAAAAATTAAGGAGGGTTTAGAGATGCCCGATGATGAACAGGAAGCAAGGATAGACATTATGCAAAAAAGAATTGCCAATTACGATGCCCAGGCATGGGCCAGCGATTTTATGACAGAATTGACCGTCATGAAGCAAAAACAGGAGGCATTCAAAATTACATTTCTTGATGAATATTCAAAAAGAGACATATACGATAAATACCGGACAGCTAAAAAAAGATTACTTATGCTGGATTATGATGGCACATTGGTTTCTTCTTCCGCGAACCCTGAAATGGCCATTCCTAACCCTGAACTACAGCAATTGGTTACGGCACTCAGCGAAAAGAAAGAAAACGATTTGTATATTATCAGCGGCCGAAGCAGTACCTGGCTTCAAAAATATTTTGGCGATCTTTCAGTTAACCTTATTGCCGAACATGGCGCCTGTTACAAATGGCGCAACGAAGCATGGGTGACCAATATACAAAGTCAAAACGAATGGAAAGAACAGGTACAAAACCTTATGGATATTTACCAAAGGCGTTGTGCCAACTCATTTATTGAAGAAAAAGATTTCTCAATGATATGGCATTATGGCAACGCACATGTTGAACAAGGTAAACTTAGGGCTTATGAGCTAACAAGCGAATTAAATGAATACATCAGGCATAAACACCTACAGGTAATCATGGGTTATAAAACGGTGGAAGTTCGGCAAAGCGGCATCAATAAGTGGAATTTTATTAAGAAGATCATTGAAAAGAAAGATTATGATTACATTTTTGCAGTGGGCGACGATCGAACCGACGAAGAAATGTTTAAATCGCTGATCGACAAGCCAAACACATTTACTATAAAAGTAGGCGCTGACGCTTCGTATGCAAAGTATAACCTGCATACTCCGCAAATGATATTAAATATTCTGGAAGGCATGAAGCACCTGAATACACCATTTTTTACTCGATAACCAGTTTTACGCTATCCGATTTAATACGCTGCTTTAACCAGTTTTGAAGTTTTGAACGTTCATTACGTAATACCGCCCGCTGAAACTTTGCAGTTATTAATGTTAGTGTATCTGAACGCGACATTTCGTAATTATATGCAACAACCTGCGACAGCGTATAATTTTCTAAGGTTGGATACAACGATTTTAATTCTTTGCGCAGATCGGGAATTTGGAGGTCGATCTTTAACTTCTTTGGTGCTAAAGTATCTTTTCGCTTTTCAACTTTTATAACGTCTTGCAAAATACTGGCCTTAATTTGAGCCAGGTCTATCTCTTGCCGCGCATTCAACCCCTGCCGTACAACCAAATTTGCACTGTCAAGGTTATATAAATTTAACCTGCTGCCCAGCGAGTCGATCGTGTCATCCGAGAGCTCCTGGCCCACTACCAGCAATTCTATTGATTTATTGCCCCCATCCATTTTGAAATTTCTACTGACCACCTGGGTCAAAGGAAAACTGAACTCCTTTTGAACATAGGTTTTGGCGTTATTTTCAAAAATGCTTCGCTGCACAATACGGTAGGCTAAATAAACGCTGGGTAACACGGTAATAGTAACCGAAATCCAAATGTACCGCAGTACCCGGCGCTCAATTGTTTTGGTCTGGAATTCCTTTTTGTGAAAACGAAGATGCTTAACAATCAGAAAAGTTGCCAGGCAAATAAACAGGCTATTAATAAAAAACAGGTATAAGGCTCCGAGTAAATAAAACCATTGACCTGTAGCCAATCCATAACCTGCAGTACACAATGGAGGCATTAAAGCCGTTGCGATGGCAACACCCGGAATTATGTTGCTTTTGGTTGCTCGGGTGCCAGCTACAATGCCGGCAAATCCTCCAAAAAAAGCAATAAATACATCCCACAACGAAGGATTTGTACGGGCAAGCAATTCGGAATTTACGTCGTGCAGGGGGGTAATCGAGAAATAAAAGGCAGAGGTTAATATACTAATGAATGCCGCAATGGCAAGGTTTTTCATACCTCGCTGTAACAATTCAAAATCGTTGGTACCTACTGCAAGGCCAATACCCATTAAAGGTCCCATTAAAGGAGAAATCAGCATGGCCCCAATAACCACTGCTGTTGAATTAACGTTTAATCCGATAGATGCAATTAAAATAGCAAAAATCAGCGTCCATAAATTGGTGCCTTTAAAATTTACATCGCGATGAATGTTTTCTACAATTTCCGCTTCTTCAGCCTTGTCTTCTTCAAGGCTAAAACGGTCCTTTATAAACATTCGTATGGCATAGAAAATTTCTTTCATTTCTTCCTCTTTATCGTAGTTAATCTTTTTGCCAGGTTACCAATGGTCAGGCCTTGCACCACAATACTGAATACAACCACGATGTAGGTAATTGAAATAATGATGTCTCTGTAATCGCCCTTCGGCAAAGATAAAGCCAGCGCCACGGAAATACCTCCGCGCAAGCCTCCCCACGTTAGAATAGGAATGAGCGTTTTATCGAACGAAGACCGGAAAGAAAGCAAAACAGTGGGTATAAACACCGAAATATACCTTGACGCCAGCACCACCAAAATAGCAATTCCCCCTATCCAGAAAGTACGGGCATCAAACGACAAAACCAGCATTTCCAGTCCTATCAATAAAAAAAGAAGGGCATTTAAAATTTCATCTATCAGCTCCCAAAACTTGTTGATATAGTCCTGGGTAACATCAGACATGGCTTCGTTTTTGCCTTTATTGCCTATAATAATACCTGCTACAACCACTGCCAGCGGACCACTGATGTGCATAAAACTTGCTAACATATAACCACCCATCACCAATGCAAGTGTTATTAATACTTCTACCTGGTAATTATCTATTGATTTTAATAAATAATAGGTGGTATATCCCAAGGCCAACCCCCATAAAATGCCGCCGCCTGCTTCCATTAAAAACAAACCTGAAATCTGCCCAATACTCATTTTCTCTATGCCCGTTTTGGCAATTTCCAGAATGCTGATAAAAATAACTACCCCCACTCCATCGTTAAAAAGCGATTCGCCGGCAATTTTAATTTCAATGGTGGGCGGGATCTTTGCCTTTTTAAGAATTCCTAATACGGCTATCGGGTCGGTGGGCGATATTAACGCGCCAAATAAAAGACAATAAATAAACGGAATATCTATTTTGAAAAGATGAAAAACAAGATACATTGCCGAACCAATTATTCCGGTTGATAAAACTACCCCAATAGTAGCATAGGTAGCAATTGAAGCAAGTTCTTTTTTTAATTTTTGAAGGTCGATGTGTATGGCACCGGCAAACAAAAGAAAACTAAGCATTACGTTCATCAGCAATGTTTCAAAATCGAGCGATTTCATTTTGGCAATAGGCTCTTCTACCAATAAAGGATCGTAGATACCCACGGCAATTACTACCAGCGAGCATATCAGCGATATCATCATGACACCTATGGTTGCGGGCAATTTTATAAACCTGAAATTAATGTAGCTGAACGTAGCTGTAAGAACGATCAAAAAGGTAAAAATGGTGTAAATATTCATCGACATAATATGAAACCTTTAATCTTTTTTAAAAACCGTTGTAAAATACTGTAACAATGGCAATAATCCGTTTAAACACTGTATCTGGTTTTTTATTCGCAGCGGCTATATGTGAATAATTTGGGCAGCCTTCGAAATTTCAAAAACAAACAAAAATATTACTTTCCCAAATTAGCCATCTGCAAATGCCCGGCTTACCTTAATCCTTCTTTATTTTGCAACTGGCAAAAAGGCGCCTATAAACCATTTATCATATGCTACCCGATCACGACCAATTTAAAAGCCCAAAACTTATTCTATTCGACGTTTATGAAACCTTGTTAGACATGACAGAGGTGGAGAAAAAAGTGAACCATTTAATGGATAATAGAAAGGGCTATGCGCTATGGTTCGAACTGTTTATGCAGTATTGTTTTGTTGATAACTGCACAGCCAGGTTTCATAACTTTGCGGCCATTGCAAAAGCCACTATGCAAATGGCAGCAAGTACCCTTGGCGAAAAGATTGACGACCAGCAGATTCATACGGTAATGGAATTATTAAAACACCTGCCCGTTCACGAAGGGGTTCAGCAAGGCCTGTCAGTTTTACACAACCATAATTTCAGGATTGCGGCGCTTACAAATTCGCCGCAAGAAACTGTATTGGACAGAATGGAACGCACCGGCCTCATATCTTACTTTGAAACTGTAATGAGCGCCGATCAGGTAAAAAAATATAAGCCCGGCCTTGAAGTTTATGAATGGGCATGCAAAAAATTAAAAGTATCTGCAGATGAAATATTAATGGTGTCTGCCCATGGCTGGGATTTGGCCGGCGCGGCAAATGCAGGTATGCAAACTGCCTATATGAAGCAAAATAAACAAATGCTTTACCCACTGGCTCCTGAACCAATTTTCGTTTGTGAAAGCATTACCCAACTGGCCAGCATGATTGAAACTACCTATAATTTAAAAAAAGGCTAAGAGGAAATATTTTAATGCCCTGCCTTTATGTAACTCCACCCTTCCTCCTGTTTTTCTGCTAACTCCAACATAGCAACCGGCACAACCGTTGCCGATGATATAAGATCGGCAGGCGTTAGTTGAAGACGTTTCATTGAATTATTACACGCCGCAAACACCACTTGTTTGTTTTTAGCCAGGTCATCTATTTTAGCCTTAATGGTTGATTTTTCTTTGGTCAACGCATATACGGCTTTGCCATGAAACACCACTTCAACTTTTGAGTTGGGTGCAGCATTAAAAATATTATTGATCTGCCGCAGTACGCCACTTTGATCGGCGGTATCGCTGCTTACCAGATCAAACACAATTTTATGTTGCTTCGGCTGGGCAGAAACGCAAACACTCATAAGAAACATAATGGCTGACAAGAAAGCATATTTCATAATAAAATTGTTTGTCTAAACATAAGGTAAAAACTGCTTCAGAAAAGAATATTTATTGAGGCAGGTAATCATACAAACTTTTTATTGCCATTCACAATCAAAACAAACCAAAAATCAAGACCAATAATACTGGTTAATTATGGGGACTTCTTTGCCAATGTTGATTTCAGCCTGCTTTTCTGTTCATCAATAATCGGTTGATAAGTACCGAATTTATGCTGTTGCTCGCTAAAGCCATCGGCATAGGGGCCAAAGGGATGGTCGAATGGTTTGTCGGCAATAGATGGCCAATCGTGTGTTTTATCTGCCGATGGCCTTGGCTGGCTGTTTACAAATGCGGCTACATCCCAGGCATCTTCATTTGATAAAACCGGATGTAAATAGGTAGCACTATTGAAAGGCATATTGTTTTTTACATAACCCGCCAACCGCGAAAGCCGATACAAACCGGCACCATCGTTATAGCTATTGGGGCCCCATAAGGGCGGATACAAAAATTGGTTACCCCGTGCATTCAAAATACCCTGCCCATCGGCAGCATGGCAGCTCTGGCATTGATTATTGTAAATTATTTGCCCTTTTTGTGTACTGGCAGGCCTGGTCAGGTAAGGCAGATCCATAATGCCGGTGCCGGCAGGTTTTTCACCCTTGTTTACGTTTTGTCCAAGCCATTTCATATAGGCAACGATGGATTGCATTTCGTAACCTGCTGAATCAATTGCGCGGCCATTCAGGCTTCTTATAAAACAATCATTTACCCGTTTGGTTATATCTTCAACCTTGCCGCTACGGGCCCTGAACTTTGGATAAGTAGAAACAACAGCTCCAAAATTATTGCCCCAGGCGCGGGTTCCGGCATCTAAATGACAGTTCTGGCAATTCATTCCGTTGCTGCTTTGTGCAACGGTGCCGTGCGGACCAAAATAAATTGAGGTATGAGCAACCAAATCCTGCCCATATATTACCATTGCTCTTTGTTTACCTTCAACCGAATTGTCGCTCAGCAAGCTGGGGGCAAGCCACATTTGCCCGGTATCATCATTTGTGGCATTTATATTTTGTTCTGCTGATGACGAGTTCAATTCCTTTATTGACATTATAGCCACTGCCAAAAACAGCAGGTACATGGGCCAGTCTTCTTTCAAATACTTTATCATTGGGCATACGATATCATTTTATTGCAATTGTTGCTGCAATTCAGCGGCAGCTACGATACCAGTTTTCCGCCAGACCTCCTTGTTGTTTTTGTAAATAATAAAGGTTGGTAAGGCTTCTACATTCAATTGTTTGGTTAACTCTATTTGGTCGCCCCCATCAATCTTAACCAACGCAAAACTTAGGCTGGAGGCTTTTGACAACGAATCGATCACGGGGTTCATTTTCTTGCAGGGCGGACACCATTCCGCGCCAAAATCCACCAGCACCGTTTTATCTGCAGGTATTGCCGCCTGGTATTGCGCCAGTGTCATTTGTTCAACAGCGGCTGGTTCTTCCAGGGGTAAATCGGCTTTCTTCCAGGCAGAAATACCACCCTGCATATTGTAAACGGTGTAGCCTTTATCTCTTAAATAATTTGCTGCCGCACCACTTCGGCCACCGCTTAAACAGTAAGTGTACACCGGTTTAGATTTATCAAGAGACTGCACTCTTTCCACAAACTGTTGTTGATTTGTCCAATCTGCCAGCAGCGCATCTTTTAAATGCCCACTTTTAAATTCTTTATCTGTACGCACATCCAGCACCTGTATGTTGGGGCTCTTTATGCCGTTTTCAAACTCTTTTGCTGATAGATCGGTTTGTTGCTGCGCAGTGCTGTTACACGACAAAAACGAAAACGCCGGTATCAACAATAAGAAAAGCATTTTTCTATTGAGCATGATCATAATTTTTTAATGGTTTCAAATATTGATAAAAGTCAAATATCCTTTTTAAAAACGATAATTAAGTTCCAGGTTAAAAAGCGACATATTAACCCGGTTCATCAGGCTGGCAGGTGAATACACCTTACCTATCCGCTGGTTATATACATATAAAAACTGGGCCTTCATTGCCTTTAATTTTCCCTTAAAGTTATAGTCAGCCTGGGCGTTTAGCTGGATGTACGATGGCAACCCATATTTGTTAAGCCGGTAATCTTTTACATCGGGCATTTTCACATAGCCATATCCCAGAAATGTTTTCAGACCCGATATAAAATCACCTTCTACCTTTTAGCATTATTGTAATAGATCGCCCAAATACCTTGAACCTGTTGAACGTTTATAAATTCGTTTTTGCAATAAAACCCGCCAGACCTTCCTGCAATTTAAACACACCGTTTACGAAGGCTTGTTTTGACGATAAATATTAAGAAATAAATTGCGTCATTGCTTGAACTATCCGTTTTTTAACAGCGCAGTGTAAGTACTGGTATCGTATTCATCCCCGCCCAAAACGGCCTTTATCAATTTACCTTTACCATTAAAAATAAAGGTCGCCGGAATACCTTCCACCTTAAATAGAGGTGGTAGTCCTTCTGCGGGATAATATGCGGGCAGGTCTATTTTTTTACGCCGCATGTATTTTTGTGCCTTCGCAAACCGGCTGTCTAACGATAGCATTACAAATGCCACTTTAGTGCTATCAACCGTTTTCGATAATTTTTGTATAGAAGGCATTTCGCGCCTGCAGGGCGGGCACCAGGTGGCCCATAAATTTACAAATACTACTTTACCTTTTAATTGCTGAAGATTGACAATGTTTCCCTTATCGTCCTCCATTTGAAAGGAGGGCAAATTGATGTCTGATGTCTCTCTTTTATACTTACCATCAAAAGTTCTAGCATGTAATGCGGCTATCAAGCCACCTGATAATAACAGCACAAACACCATTGATGTTATAAACCTTTTTCGCATATCAAACAGACCTAAAAAACATCAAATAATTTAATGTGGCAATTTTTCTCTGAAATAACCATACACCCAGGTTCCCGCTATGGCGCTTAAAATAGTTACCGCGCTTACGGTAATTCCTGTGCCCAGTTGCGCAAACAATGGGCCAGGACAGGCACCTGTAATCGCCCATCCAAAGCCAAACAGCAAGCCGCCGTAAATCTGGCCTTTATTAAACGTTTTGGATGGCAATTCAATGGCCTCGCCATAAATGGTCTTCACCTTGAACTTTTTGATGAGCCAGACAGAAATTATTCCGGAAACAACAGCAGACCCTATTACACCAAACATGTGAAAGCTTTGCAGTCTAAACATCTCCTGTATGCGAAACCAGGAAATAACTTCGGATTTTACCAGGATGATCCCAAATAAAATACCAGCAAACATATATTTAAAATTGTACCACCACGGGTGGTTTAAATGTGATTCGTTAATACATATAGAATCAAGAGACCGCAACTCAAAATCGGTGTTTTCTGCGAGATCAGTTTCCTGTTCTATTGTTTGATAAGACATATTTAAATATTTAAAATAAACGGGAGTATAAGATTTGCCATAATAAAGCCACCGGCCATAAAGCTGATGGTAGCAATTAAAGAGGGCAATTGTAAATTGGAAAGGCCCATTATAGCGTGTCCCGACGTGCAACCACCGGCATAACGGGTACCGAAGCCTATCAGGAAACCGCCAAAAACCATAAAAAATATGCCTTTTGCTGTTAGCAATTGAGGCCAGCTGAATATTTCGGAAGGCAGCAAATCCTTTTGTGCAGCAATACCATAAGATTGCAATTCGGCAACCAATTTTGGATTAATATTTACCGCTTCCGGGTTCATTAAAACCGCGCCACCAGTGCTCCGCCGATTATTATTCCCCCAACAAAAAAAAGGTTCCATATTTCCTTCTTCCAATTATAACTAAAAAATGGAATTTTTGCCGGTATGCAAATGGCGCACACATGCCTTAGTGACGAGGAGATACCCAGCGTTTTATTACCAAATATCAATAACACCGGCACCATTAAACCTATTAAAGGGCCCGCTACATACCAGGGCCAGGGCTGTTTTAGAAATTCTATCATTTGTGTATTTTATAATTTAAGACTTTTGATCAATGTTACAATTATTACCCACACACCGGTGCGGCGTAAAAAAGGAGGTTATTATAAAAATGCCTCCGAAAATAAAAGCTGGCCAGGCATCTTTGTAGAGAAAGCCGACTGTTATAAAAAATAATCCGAAAGCCCAGCGTACCAGCCGGTACATCATAATAGGGCTAAATTTTATATTGAATAATGTTTTCATCATTTGTCTTTTTAAGTTTAAGTTCCTTCAAATTTGACTCAGTAACAACACTTAAAGTTCCGGCATTACAGCTGCCCTCATACCTATTTTAGGTTCGTGTTATGATTTAAGAAATACTTCTTTAACAATTATGTACAAACCCATAATCAAAACAAACCAGCCAAAACCTTTTTTAAGTTTATTGCCTTCAA
>JBBRCW010000115.1:0-18101 GCA_038204535.1 Chitinophagales bacterium
TTCCTCCATAATAACCTCCGCAAAAGCGCCGCCAAGGTTTGGATCGCTGCCGCTGCCCAACTCATCAATAAAAAACAGTGTTTTTCCACTGGCAACCTCCATAAAGTGTTTCATGTTTTTTAGATGGCTGCTGTAAGTACTCAATTCAAATTCAAGACTTTGGGTGTCGCCAATATGTATCATTAACTGTTTAAAAATACCCATTTGGCTGGATGGATGCACCGGCACCAGCAAACCGCTCTGCACCATTATTTGCAACAGGCCGATTGTTTTTAAAGTGACCGTTTTGCCCCCCGCATTGGGGCCGCTGATCACCAAAATCCGGTTTTTATCATCAAGGGTTAGCGAAACCGGGATGGTTTGTTTGCCTGATTTCTTGTTGTACAGAAACAATAACGGATGATAGGCATTTACAAGTTGAATAAGCGCTTTGTCGTGTACAACCGGAAACTCGCCATTTACATCCAACGCAAGTTTAGCTTTGGCCCGTATAAAATCATACTCACCCACCACTACCTGGTAGGCCGACAGTAAAGGAGCATAAATTGACAGATCGCTTGTAAGCTGCCTTAGAATGCGCAGAACTTCTTTGCGCTCTTCGTTTTCAAGACTATATATTTCGTTATTTAATTCTATGGTTTCTTCGGGCTCAATAAAGGCCGTCTTTCGGGTATCGCTTTCGCCATGTAAAATCCCTTTAACCTGGCGTTTATGTTCGGCAAAAACCGCCACTACCCTGCGGCCGTTGCTAAAGCTTTCTTCAATGTCTGTGGCATAGCCGGCCTTGTTCAGTTTGGCGATCACCCGTTCGAAAACCCGACGTAGTTCGTTGCGGCGGCGGTAAAGGCTCATTCTTATTTTCTGAAGATTTTCTGAAGCATTATCCTTCACAACGCCTGTTTCGTCTAAAACCTCATCCAGCATTTCTATGATCTTTTTTTCGAAATAAGTGTTTTCAATGACCTTTGACAATGCCGGGTAGGCTATCCGTCGCTCGTTATCGAACCATCTGAAAATAGACTGCACGCTTACCGACAGTTTTCTGATCTGCATAAACTGGTCGCCTGCTAAAACGGCACCGGGTATCGATAGCAGTTTGATATCTTTTTGAAGATTTAAAACATAATCGTTTGGAAAATATTGGGCATGCAGCGTAAGCTGCTTGTATTCATGACTTTGCTGTAATTCAACATCAATAAAGTCTTTGCGGGTATGTATACGAAGGTTTGCGGCTTTGTGTTTGGCATATTCGCTTTTGCAATGCTCCACAAGCAGGTTTTTAATTTTGTCGAACTCTAACTGAGCGGCGGCCGATTCTGGAAATAATTTCATACTGATACACTAACCTGGTAAAGGCTCATAAAATTTTAGGTGGCAAAAGTACGGCTAAGAAATTGGAACACGAAGGAGGGATATGGAACACGGATGACACGGATGGGAGGGATTATTTTTTTAGTCGTTCGGGTACTGTTTGCATTTGCAAAGAAATAATTAAACAAACACTGAGAACACAGATGATACGGATGGGAGGGATTATTTTTTTAGTCGTTCGGGTACTGCTTGCTTCTGCAAAGAAATGATTAAACAAACATGGAGAACACGGTTGTCACAGATGGGAGGGATTATTTTTTTTGGTCGTTTGAGTGCTGCTTGCTTCTGCAAAGAGATGATTTAACAAACACAGAGAACACAGTTGAGATTTCCAAACTTGAACCGTGACTATCCTTTTAATCCGTGTCATCCGGTTTCTAAAAATCATTTGGCCGCAATCAGCTTCTCCAATACATGCACTACTATTGGGCAAACTCCGGTATTTTTTAGGGTGAGGGCGGGCCGTTTAATCAGTACATCTTCGGCGGTATAAGGATACCGGGCGCAATCGCTGGGACGATCCTCATATATACTACAGTAGTTGTCTTTGCCTAGAAATTGGCAAGAGGTGGTTTTGTTTACATAGTCGCCATCATTATCCAGCCTTAGGTAGGTTTCAATAAATTCCCCTTCCTTCATTTTAAGGCGTTTGCTTATGCGTTTAAGATCGGGTGTTTTAAATCGGGGCGAATGGTTACGACAGCAGTTGCCGCATTGCAAACAGTCAATAGCCTCATACGCTTCTTCTTCAAGATCGGGTAATTGCTTTAATACTTTGTTTTTATTGGGGCGCTGCAAAAAGTTTTTGTACAGCTTTTGGTGCTCTTCGGAAGTTTTTTGCCAGTTGTCGAGGGTAATGTCTGCCATTTGAAATGCAAAGGTAACTTTTGAAGTGTGGTTTTCAACTGAGCAAGGGTAATTTGCTTATGAGGTATGAAATTTTAAAAATGGATTTTTTGCGTACGGCAATTTTAAATCAAATCTTGTAGTGACTTCGGCATGAGATGATTATTACACTGCTTTCTTTAATCATATATACAATTCTGTGTTCTTCATTTATTCTTCTGCTCCAGAAGCCTTTTAAATCCCCCTTTAATGCCTCCGGCTTACCAATACCCTCGAATGGGTTTTTAATGATCGCGGCAAACAGTTCCGCAATTTTTTTTAGAAGTTTTGCATCATTCTTTGCCCACCATTCAAAATCCTCTACGGCATGACTTTCCAGAATTAGTTTCATACCTCCGAGGCGTTTACCAGGCTATTAATTTCCTCTATTGTGTATTCTTTTAAGCTGTGCCTATGTTTTACATTTTCCACGGCCGCAAGTAGGCGCTCTTTCGCAACCGGATCGCTCAACAAATAGTCGGTTTCATCCATTTCATTGTCTTCATAAATATGAACGGCCACTTTTTTACCTTTAAATGTTGATTTAATGAATTCGATAAGGCTAACATCAATTTCATCTGCATTACCTCTTAACAAAGTATCCATAATTAGGTTTTAAATCAAAGTTACATGATTAACAAAAGATCATCGGTTGAGAGAAGTCAGGTTAAAGAGTATCCATTAAATCAAAATCAAAATGCGAAACTGAACTTATTTGAACAATCGATGAATGGATTGTTCAGCTATTTTTATAGCTATCTGTACAACTATGAAGCTATCAAAACCCAAAGCTAACATCAAAAAAAAATCCCCCGGAAATCCAGCGGATCTTATAATTTAATCAGAAAGTTATTTCTCACACCAACGCCAACTCCAGCACCTGCTGCATGGTTTTTACGTAGTGAAAGTTTAATCCGTGTATAAAGTTGCTGTCAATTTCCTGCACGTCTTTCTCGTTCTGCCAGCACATAATGATTTCTTTTAAACCAGATCGCTTGGCGGCTAATACTTTCTCTTTAATTCCACCCACGGGTAATACCTGACCGCGAAGAGTAATTTCGCCGGTCATAGCCAAATATGGTTTTACACGCCGGCCGCTAAAGGCACTTGCCAGCGAGGTAAGCATGGTAATGCCGGCGCTGGGGCCGTCTTTAGGCACGGCACCTTCGGGTACGTGTACGTGTATCGACTTTTTATTAAACATTTCGGGGTCGATGCCATACTTACGGGCATTGGCAGTAAGGTAACTGAGGGCGGTTGAAGTACTCTCTTTCATTACATTGCCCAGGTTACCTGTCAATTTCAGGTCGGGTTTACCATCGGCCAAAATGGTTTCAATAAACAATATATCGCCGCCCACATAAGTCCAGGCGAGCCCCACGGCTACGCCGGCCATGTTGGCTGTTTTATAAATTTCGTTGCTGTACTTGCTGCTGCCCAAAATCTTTTCCACATCACTCACTGCCAGTACCGATTTCACCTTTCCTTTGATAGCCATTTCTTTGGCCATAAACCGCATGATACTGGCTAATTGCCGGTCCAGTTCGCGTACACCACTTTCGCGGGTATAGCTTTCAATGATCTTTTCCAGCACCTTATCGCTAATCTTAAACTTATTAATTTTAAGGCCATGAGCTTCAAACTGCTTGGGCAAAAGGTGCCGCTTGGCGATCTCCACCTTTTCTTCAATGGCGTAACCGCTCAGGTCAATGATCTCTAACCGGTCGCGCAGGGCAGGCTGTATTTGGTTGATGTTGTTGGCGGTTGCTATAAACAACACCTTGCTGAGGTCATACTCCAGCTCAAGATAGTTGTCGTAAAAAGTATTGTTTTGCTCGGGGTCTAAAACTTCTAACAAAGCGCTGCTGGGGTCTCCCCTATGATCGGTTCCTATCTTGTCAATCTCATCAAGGATCATTACAGGGTTGCTGCTTTTTACCTTACGAATGTTTTGAATGATACGGCCCGGCATGGCGCCAATATAGGTTTTGCGGTGGCCGCGTATCTCGCTTTCATCGTGCAGGCCTCCCAGGCTTACCCGCACATACTTGCGGGCCACAGCATTGGCAATGCTTTTTCCTAAAGATGTTTTACCAATACCCGGGGGGCCAATAAAACAAAGAATAGGGCTCTTCATATCGCCCTTTAATTTTAAAACGGCCAGGTATTCTAAAATGCGTTCCTTTATTTTGGTCATGCCATAGTGGTCGTTATCCAGCACCTCTTTGGCTTTTTTAAGATCGTAGCTGTCTTTGGTATATTCATCCCACGGCAGGTCAAGCATCAGGTCAAGATGATTATACACTACAGAGTAATCGGGAGTGCTGGGGTGCATCCGTTCCAGCTTTTCGATACCCGATTTAAACATGGTTTTGGCTTCTTTCGGCCATTTTTTGCCTTCTGCCTTTTTCCGCATATCGGCTACTTCGCGATCGTTAATATCGCCGCCCAATTCATCTTTTATGCTTTTAAGCTGCTGCTGTAAAAAATAATCCCGTTGCTGCTTGTCAAGTTCGGTACGGGTTTTATTAGTCACCTTATTTTTTAATTCGGCAAACTGCAGTTCTTTTTGTAGTATCTGCATCAATTCTTCCGAACGGGTTTTTATATCATTAATTTCCAGTAAGCGCTGCTTTTCGCCCAGGTCGCTGTTCAGGTTACTGCTTACAAAATTTATAAGAAACGAAGGATTTTCGATATTTTTTAAAATGATGGAAGCTTCGGTTGGCAGGTTGGGCGACATATGCACTATTTGTGCGGCCAGGTCTTTAATATTGCTGACATAAGCCGCAAAGTCTTCATCATCCGGAATGATGTCTTCGTCAAATAAAGTAACCCTGGCTTTAAAATAGGGGTCCTCCGTAGTTATTTCATCCAGTTTAAACCTTTTTTTGCCCTGTATAATGATGGTTGTTCCGCCATCAGGCATTTTTATCAGCTTTACTATTTTGGCAACGGTACCCACTTCGCATAGGTCCTTTACCTCCGGATCTTCGATCGTACTATCAATTTGCGCCAGAACGCCCACCAATTTATTGGTCTTATAGGCATCGTTTACAGCCTTAATACTTTTATCGCGGCCAACTGTAATGGGTAATACAACTCCCGGAAATAGCACCGTATTTCTTAGCGGTAAAACAGGCAGATTATCAGGAACTTCAGTTAATTTATCGGAATCGTTTTCGTTTTCGTTTAACGGTATAATGGGTATATAATCAGTATCATCCTCTGGTCTAAAAAACAGGTCGTTCAAATTCATATTAATCTTTTAATGGACAAAATGTCACAGCCTATAGGTTTTCAATCTTTTAAAACTGCAAACTTACTAAGTTCAACATTAATGCCATACCAAACTATAGCGCCTTTACCAAACAAATTGGCATAAAAAAACATCTTTCGCTTTTGGAAAGATGTTTCAACTGCCTGATAAATAATTATAAAGTGAGACCCAGACCTAACTGAACCTGCTGGCTTTTCCACTCATCTTTATTATCTATATCATTAATATTATTCAAACCCACGTTATACCTTCCGTAAACTCTCAAGCTTGAAAAATTAAGGCTTACGCCGCCAACGGCAGAAAAGTCTCCTTTTTTAAACGCATCCCTTCCATTATCGAAAAGGTTTTGCTGGTCATTGATCAAAATGCCAAACTGAGGGCCCGCGTTTATAGAAATAAGCGGTGACAAATTTAATTTTAACAAAACCGGAATAGACAAGTATTTTAACTGTATGTCAGACGGGTTTAGATTATTCTGATTATATATCTGGTTAAACCCTGAAGCCCGTTTTGTATTGATCTGGTTGAAGAGCACTTCTGGCTGAAGCGCCAACGATTTGCCCAGGCCAATTTCGGTAAAGGCGCCTACGTGATAACCCAGATCGTATCCATCTTTAAACGATTGACCCGTTACCTTGTCTAAATTGGCGCCGAATTTTACACCAAATTTTACTCCCTGTGCCTGCAGACCAGCGGTCGCAAGAATTATTGCCATTGCTGCTAATAAATACTTTTTCATCTTGGTTTAACTTTTTTTGTTTGGAAATTAATTTCCCAAGAGAATTCAATCTTCATGCCAAAGCAGCACAGGTTGTTAGTGCTGAATTGAAAAATGCCGTTAATAATTTTAACGGCAAATAAAATTGATAACAGGATAACACTCCCGCCTTACCTAAGTAAGCGTGATTACCGAAATTTCAGGCAGAATGCCCACCCTGCCCGGATATCCTATAAACCCATAGCCGCGGTTTACATACAGTTTCTGGTTACCTTCTGCATATAACCCGGCCCATTGTTTATATACCCACTGTACCGGGCTCCATTTAAAATATGGGTTTTCGATACCAAACTGCATTCCATGGGTATGGCCCGAAAGCGTTAGATCTATATCGTTGTATTGGGGCCTTACCTGTGCGTCCCAATGGCTCGGGTCGTGGCTCATAAGTATTTTAAAAGGATATTTTTCCGTGCCGGGATAAGCGAGGTCCATGCGGCCATGCTTGGGAAAGCGGGCTTTTGCACTCCAGTTTTCTATGCCCAGCAATGCGATTGCTTCGCCGTTTTTTTGAATGGGCACATGCTCATTCATTAATAAACGCCAGCCCATATCGGCATGTACTTTCTTTAAACTTTCGAGGTTCTCATTTTTTGCCTGCGCTGATTCCCAAGCTACATAATCGCCATAATCGTGATTACCCAATGTGCTAAAGACTCCCAAGGGTGCCGATAACAAACTGAACACCTCTTTATATTCATCCATTTCGGTGAAACGGTCATTGACCAGGTCGCCGGTAAATAAAATAAGATCTGGTTTTTCGTTCAATATTCTTTCCACACCGTGTTTCACTGCTTCTTTATCGGTAAAGCTGCCAGAGTGGATATCGCTGATCTGTATAATTTTGAGCCCCTTAAAAGCCGCGGGCAGATTATTAAACGAAAGATTGATGCGCTTTAACTGGTAATTATATTTATTACTGAAGCCATATAAAAGGGTCGTAAAAAGGCCACCCCCAATCCCTATACCCAGCCAGCTCATAAATGCAGACCTGCTGATCATACTACCTTCGGTTGAAAACTGTGCACCGGTAGCGGGTAAAATCTTGCCAACCAGCCACATTACCCCCCGGCGTATATCATCCACCAAAAAAAACAACGAGGCAACTAATTTGGCAAAAAACAAACCTAGTATAGTGGCAAAAAGATAGGTTCTGGCATTACGGGGCCAGGTATCCATATTTATATAAGGCATCAGGAATAAAAAGCCAGCCACCAATAACGATACAGACCAATACAGACCATAAATCACCATTTTTGTCTTTTCGGTTGCACCTCCTGCAAGCCCCTTTACCACCTGAAAAACATACAAATCGAGCAATAACATAAAAACCACTATCATCCACCAGCCAGATCGATTGTGCATAAATTCGTTTTTTGCAAAGTAATGGCAAGTAGTTATTCGAAGCCGGTCATTTTTTTGCAAATGTTGAAAACTAACCGAAGGCTGGCAAGTATAATTGAATGATATTGTAAGGGGATACTGTATTTTTGACGACTTATTTAAAAAGTAGTGAACTGAGAAAGTAACAGGCAAAACAATCATAGCTTCTAAAGTTCTTTCTCAGGAGACAAAACAATTATGCACGTTTTGCTGAGACAAATAATTGAAAAAATGCCGGAACGTATCATCGCAGGCCAAAATGTAAACGGTCGGGCGTTCTGGTTATCTGTTCACTATCCGCCAAATAAAGTTTTGTATTATTAAATGAATAAACATTTTTAAACATATGGAATTTAAATATTACGGTCATTCATGTTTTGCGGTTAAGATAAAGGGGAAGAATATTTTATTTGATCCTTTTATTACTCCAAACCCTTTAGCTGCCGGAATAGATATTAAAAAAATAGAAGCGGATTATATTTTTGTAAGTCATGGCCACAGCGACCATATAGCAGATTGCGTTGCAATAGCCAAACGCACCGGTGCACAAGTAGTCACCAGTTTTGAAGTAGCACAATGGCTAACCCAACAGGGTGTTGAAAATACACACTGTATGAATACCGGTGGTTGCTGGCATTTTGATTTTGGAACCGTAAAATGCGTAGTTGCGCAACACAGCAGCAGCATGCCCGATGGAAGTTATGGAGGAAACCCAATGGGCTTTTTATTTATGACCGAAAAAAGAAATTTTTATTACAGCGGCGATACTGCATTAACGCTTGACATGCAATTGATACCACATTGGACAAACCTTAATTTTTCGGTTTTGCCAATTGGAGATAATTTTACCATGAATACGGAAGATGCCATTCGTGCAGCCGAGTTTATAAAATGCGCTGTTGTGGTGGGGGTTCACTATAATACATTTGATTTAATTAAAATAGATATTGAAAAAACACATGAAGAATTTAAGGCTGCCGGAAAAACGTTACTATTGCCAGCAATCGGAGATACAATAATGTTATAGAACATCAAATATTGATAAATAATGGGTATTAGGGTGGTTAGAATGACCGGAGTATATTAAACATATCTAATGATTGTCCGTTTTTTGGAAAAATATTTATGAGCCAAACAATATTACTGTTATGAAGCTTTCGTTGCGTCGCACACTTTTACAATTTGATCATTATTCAGCACAGAGCAGCTTGTATTATCAAATCCAAACAAGATCAATTCCACATAACGGATAGGCATAACATATCTTATGAAAGGCGGTAGTTGAATTTACGTATCAAGCGTTTTTTAGAAAAAACAATAGAAAAATTTACATGGGCAGAATTATTGGTGTAGCAAATCAAAAAGGCGGTGTTGGTAAAACAACCACTGCAATTAACCTGGCAGCAAGTTTAGCTGTACTTGAATTTAAAACCTTACTGGTTGACGCTGATCCGCAGGCTAATAGTACAACCGGGGTTGGTTTCGATCTTCATAATGTTACCAGCAGTTTGTACGATTGCATGGTAAATAACACCACTCCGAATGAGGTAGTATTGAAAACCGATATCCCCAACCTGGATGTTATACCATCGCATATCGATTTAGTGGGGGCCGAAATTGAAATGATCAATTACCCCAATCGCGAGCTGGTAATGAAAAGCCTGCTTGAAGATATAAAAGACCAATACGATTTTATCGTAATTGATTGTTCGCCTTCATTAGGATTAATTACCGTTAATGCGTTGGTTGCCAGCGATAGTGTAATTGTACCGGTGCAATGCGAATTTTTTGCATTGGAGGGATTAGGCAAATTGCTGAATACTATTAAAATCGTACAAAATCGATTGAATCCCGATTTACAGATTGAAGGAATTCTTATGACGATGTACGATGGCCGCCTAAGGCTTTGCAACCAGGTGGTTAGCGAAGTAAGGCGCCATTTTGATGATATGGTTTTTAGTACCATTATTCATCGTAACACCCGTTTGAGCGAGGCCCCTAGTTTTGGTAAGCCTGTTATTTTGTATGATGCAGATAGCAAAGGCGCCGTTAACTACCTAAACCTGGCCAAAGAGGTGTTACAAAAAAACGACATGACCAAAATAAAACAAGAAGAGCGGATTTTAGATTAGTCGCTTTAGTTATCCCCACCCATAGATAACTTGAATTGGGCGGGCGGCAGAACACAAATTTATATTGAAACTTTAGACCGGATCTTAACCGGAAAGAACCATTAATGAACACTCCAAATAAAAAAGACCTGCTTGGCAAAGGGATAAGAAGCCTTTTGCAAAATATAGATAATGATTTAAAGACGACCGCCGGCACTTTAAAAACGCCGGTGGTAGAAACTGTTACCGGAATTAACAGGATTAAGATCGAACTGATCAGTATTAATCCCAAACAACCCCGCCGCGATTTTGACGAGCAGGCAATGCAGGAATTGGCCGCGTCGTTAAAATTACACGACATAGTACAACCGATTACCGTTACGCACCTGCCTAATGGCAAGTTTCAGTTAATAAGCGGCGAAAGAAGATGGCGTGCTGCAAAAATCGCCGGACTGGCAGATATACCGGCCTACGTACGCAAAGCAAATGACCAACAATTGCTTGAACTGGCGCTGCTGGAAAACCTGCAGCGTGAAGACTTAAATGCCATTGAGGTTTCGCTGAGTTATAAGCGAATGATGGAGGAACTGAATTACACGCAAGAGCAGGTGGCAGAACGAATGGGTAAGGAAAGAAGCACGGTAACCAATTACATTCGCCTGTTAAAATTACCTCCCGATATTCAATTGGGCGTAAGAAACAATACCATTAGCATGGGGCATGCCAGGGCACTGATAAGCGTAGAGTATGTTGACAGGCAATTGTACATTTTTAACGAAATAAAAGAGAAAGGCCTAAGCGTAAGGGCAACTGAAGAGCTTGTTAGAAAGGTGATGAAGGAGGACGATGAGCCTGTTAAATCTTCTGTAAAGTCAACGCTGCCACCAGCCTACAAACGTATTGAAGATAACTTAGCATCTCATTTTGCCACAAAAGTGAGGCTGGCGCATTCAAAAAAAGGATCAGGCAGCATAAGCATAGATTATTACTCTCTACAGGAGCTGAATAAAATACTGGAACTCATGAATGTGGCGGCCAGTTAGGAAATTATGATGGGCATCCGTTTAATTTTAATGTTTTTTGTGCTGGTTTGGTCAGCACAGTTATCTGCTCAATCAAAACAAGAGATTAGAAAAGGAAGTTTTGATAGTCTCCAAACACCTGCATCCAAAATTATTACCGACACGCTCATCATAGATACTACAGCGAAGCGGGTTCACAGTCCCCAAAAAGCTACATTGCGTTCGGCCATTTTGCCTGGATGGGGACAAGCCTACAACCGTCAATATTGGAAAATACCTTTGGTATATGCTGTTATCGGCATACCTGCAGCCACCTATTTCTATAACAATACCTGGTATAAAAAAAGCAAGTTTGCCTACGAAACCAGGCTTAATAAGGATAGTGCAAATTTTTCTAAAATTGACCCTAATTTACAAGAGGGGGTAGTTTCCGTTGCATCTGTACAATATTACAGAAACCAGTTTAGGCAAAGCCGCGACTACTCAATATTATATACGCTGCTGGCCTGGGGTTTAAACGTGGTGGATGCTACGGTATCGGGACATTTAAAGGAATTTGATGTAAGTGATGACCTTTCGCTAAGAATAGACCCTATCATTCGGCCGGGTACCCATACCAAAGGCCTGAGTTTGGTTTTGGCATTTAAAACATCCACACCAAGAATACTAAGTGTGCAATAACATGACCTCGTTTTAAATTACCCGCACGTATAAAGCCAACATACAAACTTATTTACTTTACTTTGGCGGCAATTTAAATAGTCAACCACCTTTACAGCATGAAAATAGCATTGATCGGATACGGTAAAATGGGCAAAGCCATAGAAAGCATTGCTCTGCAAAAAAATCATACGATAGTTTTAAAAATAGATATTGATAATGCGGCAGACTTTACCACCGAAAACCTGCAGAAGGCTGACGTTGCCATTGAATTTACCGGCCCGTCATCTGCTGTAGAGAATATAAAAAAATGCCTGGATGCCGGCACACCGATCATAAGCGGTTCTACGGGGTGGTTAGAAAACTGGGAATCCGTAAAACAATATTGCGATCAAAAAAACGGGACCTTTTTATACGCCAGCAATTACAGTATTGGGGTTAATCTATTTTTCGAGATAAATAAATTCCTCGCCACGCTAATGGAACCGTATAGCGAATACGATGTTCAGATGGAAGAAATACACCATACCCAAAAGAAAGATGCGCCAAGCGGTACCGCCATCACCCTTGCCGGGCAGGTATTGGAAAAACTGAGTCGAAAAAACAGCTGGGTCAACATAACAGAAGCCAAAACCAACGAAATATCGATCATTAGCGAACGGATAGACCCTGCACCGGGCACCCACAAAATAAAATATACTTCACCAATTGACGACATTGAAATCATTCACACTGCCCATAACCGCGTAGGTTTTGCAGGAGGGGCCGTAATGGCTGCCGAATTTATAGCGGGCAAAAAAGGAATTTTTTCGATGAAAGACGTGCTGGGATTTAAATAGAAAGTGAACCGCGAAGCGTAGCCAATTGGCTAACGATAATTATAATCCTACGCTCCAGCCAAGTTTATATAGAATGCTGTTGTTATTTTTACCGGTTATGCTATTGTTCCAGCCCTCATAGGCAACCCCCAATTCAAAACCCAGCAAACGTGCGCCGGCGCCAAAACTTTGCATGGGCTGACTTTCTACTTCATCTTTATTGGAATGCCGAATTTTTGCTGTTCCAAGGTCTGCATTAATAAACAGGCGTTTGCCAAATATGTATTGCCTTATACCTACTTTAAAAGGTTGGTAAGTAAAATCTGTAGCTTCCTTATTACTAATGAACCTGGTAGAACCTGCCGTGGCTACCAAAAACGTTTTTCCAAGACCAATGCCACCAACAATCTCCCCTCCTATTCCGGCTTTATAGCTATTTGAAAAATTTGCCGACGGTTTGCTATATACCGCATTGACGCCAAGTAATAGCCCTGGCTTTAGGGATTGGGCAACGGCTTTGTCAGCGCAAAAAAAAGAGCCCACAGCAAAACCCAGGTATATGAGGGGATTTTTATTCATGACAATTTTTTTAGAACTAACAAATTACCAAAACATACGCCAATGTTAAAAGCAAAAAACCTATTTTACAATCTTTAACTTTGGTTTGTATGTTATCAATGAAAACTCAATATGCGTTTCAGGCCTTAATGTTTATGGCGCAAAAAAAAATAAACACACCTGTTTTGATAGCCGAAATAGCCGAAAAGAAAAATATACCCCTTAAATTTCTGGAAAATATTTTGCTTCAATTAAAAAATTCCGGCATACTTGCCAGTAAAAAAGGCAAGGGAGGCGGCTATTTTTTTGCCCATCCCCCCGAAAGCATCCAGCTGGCTACCATAATGCGTTTGATTGATGGCCCTATTGCCCTTCTCCCCTGCGTTAGCCTTCATTTTTACGCCCAATGTAAAAACTGTGAAGAAAACTACTGCGGTTTAAATAAAGTTATGATACAGGTAAGAGACGCTTCTTTAGCTATTTTAGAAACCAAAACCGTTGCGGATATCGCCGTACAATTTTTGGACGAAAAACAAGAACAAAAATAAATAAATACAACATGAACAATTCCGCAATAAAATATTGTGTGATCCTATTATCGATTTTATTAAATATTCCCGGCTTTTCGCAGGAAAGTTCTGATAAGAATGCCGTGAAAGTAAATGTTTCGGCTTTTGCGTTTAAAGGTTTTGGCCTGCAATACGAACGGCAAATAGGCCGAAAAATAACGGTTGCCCTGGGATATAGCAAAATTCCCGAAGGCAACATTGCTTTTCAATCTGCTATAAAGAATCTCATAGACGACCCCGATGTAAATGTGGGTGATTTTAAATTGGGCACTTCGATTATCACCCCCGAAATCCGCTTTTACCTGAGTAAGAAGGGAGCCTTTCATGGCTTTTATCTGGCACCATATGGCCGGTTTTCGGGTTATACCATGCAGGTTCCTGTCAATTACAGTTCAACCAATGCAGACAGAACCGCTGTATTCAGCGGCAAAATAAACAATTCAACTTTTGGATTATTGCTTGGCAGCCAGTTTAAACCCGGCGGCAAATTATACCTTGATTGGTGGATAATAGGCGCCGGTATCGGTTCTGCCTCAGGTAACCTGGTTGCGGCAACGCCCTTATCGCCCACAGAACAAAACGAACTCAAAAACGAACTCGATAATCTAGACGTTCCTTTCACCACCATAAAATCGCAGGTCAACAACAATGGTGCAACTGTTACTACCACCGGTTCAATGGCCGGCATTCGCGGATTGGGACTAAATCTATCGTTCCGGATTTAAAAGCGTGATTGAAAAATAACCAGTTAACTCCTCCCCAAAAAAAATAAATAAAAGCATATACAAATCGTTGTTACATTTGCATTAACCAAATGGTTAAACCAGTTAGTTAATGCCTGCCGAAATTCATACACCAGAAAAAATATTGATCGCGGCCCGAAAGATATTTATTGATAAAGGGCTCGACGGCGCCCGTATGCAAGACATAGCCAATGAAGCAGGTATAAACAAAGCAATGCTTCATTATTATTTTAGAAACAAGGAAAAATTATTTGAAACAATCTTTGACCAATTGGCCAATGAATTTTTGCCAAAGCTTTTCTCCATTCTGGAATTAGAAATTCCATTATTTGAAAAAATTGAAAAATTTTGCTCGGCTTACATTCAGCAGGAAATAGAAACGCCCTATGTGCCTATGTTTATAGTTAAAGAGATAAACAGGGATCCGGATTTGTTTTTGAAGAAAGTTTTGAGAGGAAGAAATCATCCGCTGGTAATTGCGATGGTACAAATAAAGCAGGAAATGGCGCAGGGCAACATTAAACCCGTTGAGCCGGTTCAATTGCTTCTGAATATTATCTCGCTGTGCATATTTCCATTTTTAGTACAGCCCATGGTGCAGATCATAACCGGTATAGAAAGGGAGCAATTCGTAAAACTAATGGAGCAGCGAAAAGTATTGGTACCACAATTAATCATCCAATCTATTAAATTATAAATATTTAATTATGAAGTCGTTGACCAATTGGTTTAGAACATTGGTTAGGCCAATGTTGGTTTTTTGGTTAATATTTAATTTTGGCGTTCTTCAGGCGCAAACAAACCGGCCAATCACCCTAAAAGACGCTTTTGTACTGGCGGAAAAAAATTATCCGAATTTCAGTCAAAAACAATTATTGCAGCAAAGCTATGAGCTGACGGCGCAAAACATTCAAACCGGCTATTTACCACAAATTAATTTGACCGGCCAGGCAACCTACCAATCAGATGTTACGCAGGTAAAAATTCCTTTGCCCGGCATAACCATCCCCAGCCAGAGCAAAGACCAGTACAAATTAGTGGCCGATGTTTCGCAATTAATATTTGATGGGGGCGTAATAAAGCAGCAAAAAAACATCCAGCAACTGGCCACAAGGGTCGAAGACAGTAAACTGAATGTTGAATTGTACAACCTTAAAAACCAGGTGTTTCAATTATACTTTTCCATCTTACTGCAGCAAGACCTTTTAGAACAGGTAAACCTGCTGCAAAAAGATATACAGGTGGGTATCAATAAAATGAAACCCAGGGTAGAGAACGGCGTAGCGCTACGGTCGAACCTGTTGGTTTTACAGGCCCAGCAACTAAAAACCAGCCAGCAGGCAATTGAAATTGAAAATAACAAGAAAGGGCTGATGGATGCTTTGGGCGTTTTTCTTAATATACTAATAGATCAAAACACCTTACTGTTGAAAGATGAAGCAATGGTTACGAAAGACAGTGCAATGGCCCGGCCTGAACTGTTTTTATTCGACCAGCAAATCAATCTTTTGCAATCGCAAAAAAGCCTTATCGAAGCCAGGAACCTTCCTAAAGTAAGCGCCTTTGTACAGGGAGGCGTTGGAAGGCCGGGTCTCAACCTTTTATCGAACGAGTTTGCCGGTTTCTATATTGGAGGTGTGCGCTTAAACTGGTCGCTTAGTAATTTGTATAATGCTAAAAGAGATAAACAGTTGTTAGACATCAGCCATCAAACGGTGGATCTGCAGAAAGAAACTTTTATCCATAATATCCAATCGCAATTAAGAAGGCAACTTGCCGACATCAGCAAATTTGCTGAATTGGTTGAATCAGACAACGCCATCATCGAACTTAGAAAAAGTATCAGCGACGCGGCAAAGGCACAACTGGACAACGCCGTAATAACTAGCAACGATTACATAACGGAGATCAATGCCGAAAGCCAGGCACGGCAAGCGATGGTCATCCATCAAATTCAATTATTGCAGGCGAAAGTTAATTATGCAATTACATCAGGCACCTTTTAAATATTTATTGATATGAAACAGGGTTTTATTCTTTTTGCAGTCCTAATATCGGTGCTATCGTGCCGTTCAAAACAAGAAACCTTTGATGCTTCGGGTAGTTTTGAGGCAGATGAGGTGGTTGTATCTGCACAACTGGGCGGGCAGTTAGATTCATTTACGGTTAACGAGGGCGACTCAATACCCAAAGGGCTGGTTGTGGGTAAAATCAATGCAACCCATGTATCACTCCAGAAAGAACAGGTTCAGGCAACCATACAAACACTGGCGCAAAAAACCATGGATGTTGGTCCGCAGGTGGCTTTGTTACAAGATCAGTTAAAAGTGCAGCAGACACAGTTAAATAATTTGCTGCACGAAAAAGAGCGGACGGAGCGACTGGTTAAAGCAGATGCTGCAACCGGCAAACAACTGGACGACATCAATTTTCAGATAGACCTTGCGCGAAAACAAATGACAGTGACCCAACAGCAAATCACCGTTCAAAAAAACACCGTCAGCACGCAAAACCGCAGTATTTTAAGCGAACAGGCGCCTTTATTAAAACAGGCCGCCCAACTACAGGAAAGCATTTCGAAGGCCGAGATTACCAACCCGGTTAGCGGCACTGTGTTGACCAAATATGCCGAAGCGGGCGAAGTAACAGCCCCTGGAAAAGCGCTGTATAAAATAGCCGACCTCTCCTATCTTAATCTTCGGGCCTATATAACCGGCATACAGCTTTCGCAAATAAAATTAAACCAGGCCGTAACGGTATTGGCAGATAATGGCGTCAAAGACTACCGCTCTTACGCGGGTAAGGTCATTTGGATCTCGGACCAGGCAGAATTTACCCCTAAGACCATTCAAACGAAAGAAGAAAGGTCCAACCTGGTGTATGCCATCAAAATAAGAGTAAAGAACGACGGGTATCTAAAAGTGGGCATGTTTGCCGAAGTAAAACTATAAAACGGGTTACTATGGTAATGGTATCGGCCAGCAAACTGGTAAAAAAATATGGCGCCAAAAAAAACGAGGTCATAGCAGTTAAGGAGCTTTCGTTTGAAGTAAACCGGGGCGAAATATTTGGAATTATTGGGCCCGATGGCGCCGGCAAAACATCCCTTTTTAGAATGCTGATATCATTGTTATTACCCGATGGAGGTACTGCGGTAGTTGATGGCTGCGATGTGGTAAAAGATTACAAGGAATTACGCAAGAAGGTGGGCTATATGCCGGGCCGTTTTTCGCTGTATCAGGATTTAACGATTGAAGAAAATCTGCAGTTCTTCGCAACCATATTTAATACCAGCATAAAGGAAAACTATAGCCTGATAAAAGAGATTTATGTACAAATAGAACCTTTCAAAAACCGGCGTGCCGGAAAGCTGTCTGGCGGAATGAAACAAAAACTGGCGCTTTGCTGTGCACTGATACACCGGCCAACCATTCTGTTTTTAGACGAACCAACCACGGGCGTTGATGCGGTTTCGCGAATGGAATTCTGGCAAATGCTACAGCGGTTAAAGGAGCAGGACATTACGATACTCGTATCTACGCCATATATGGATGAAGCCGCTCTTTGCAACCGCGTAGCGCTCATGCAGGAAGGCAAGTTTCTGACTACTGGAACGCCCGGCCAGGTAGTCGAGAATTTTGGCAGCGACATTCTGGCCGTAAAATCCGATAATATGTATCATCTTATAAAAGACCTGAACAGCGACCCGGCCATTGCCAATGCCTATTCGTTTGGCGAATTTGCCCATGCCGTACTAAAAGAAACGATTGATGAGAATGAATTGAAAAATTATTTACAACAGAAAGGCCACCAGCAAATTGAAATAAGAAAAGCGACACCCGATATTGAAGATTGTTTTTTGAAATTGATGCAGTAATGGAAAATTTAATAGTAGCACAAGAACTTTCTAAAACCTTTGGCGATTT
>JBBRCW010000116.1:0-18052 GCA_038204535.1 Chitinophagales bacterium
AGAGCCGTCATCCTGAATTTATTTCAGGATCCCCTGGAGAACATTCCAATCAACATTCCAGGAGATGCCGGGTCAGGCCCGGCATGACGGCATCACTTTGGTTGGCATTAAATCGTCACCACCGGCTGTCCACTAAACGTCCTCGAGAGCCGCCATCCAAAGCCGTCATCCTGAATTTATTTCAGGATCCCCTGGAGAACACGCTCACCTTATGTTTTTGGTTACGGAAGCGAATGAAACTCTTCGGTTCGTAACGAGGCTGTCTTTTTCCATGAGATGCCGGGTCAGTGGTAATTAGCGTTATTAACATTTGTGCATAGACATATTTGTACTTTTGACAATCGTACTTACGTTGTAGTGTAAAAATTGTATTAATATTAAGTAGCCAACCAACTTGTTTCTAATAATGTATTATGGAAGAAAATAAAGAAATTCTTATTAAGATACTTACAGGGATAGAAAAATTGGATAATCAACTCAAAATCATTGACAAAAGATTATCCTTAATTGAACAAAGATTAACCAATATAGCACCTTGGATTTCTGTTAATAATGACGAATTAAGATACGATCCTTCCAAACATACGGTAGTAGCCTAAAATAAAGCTGATTATTTAAACTCTGTCATATCATCAGTAAAGAGTAAATAATAGCCTTCAAACTTATGCTGGTTTTTCAATCGCTTTCCATCATCCTCCAACCACTCAGTTTTTACTCAAAATAATCCACAAACAAAGCCTTTAGGTTGTATCAATTCCAGTATTTCGTTATATATACCATAGCGACATCAACAGTTATGTAATTTAAATACAACGCCATAGCTACTTCGCCATTGTTGGTCGCTGACTAACAAAATTATCATAAACCGGTACGATCGGATATAACCAATTGTCCCATATTATGAGACCGGGGAAAACGATTGGGTTAATTTGCTGCAATGTCTTCATTGATTGTTGGGCGGCGACCAACAATGGCACCAGAGCCGTCATCCAGAGCCGTCATCCTGAATTTATTTCAGGATCCCCTGGAGAACATTCCAATCAACATTCCAGGAGATGCCGGGTCAGTCCCGGCATGACGGCATCACTTTGGTTGGCATTAAATCGTCACCATCGGCTGTCCACTAAACGTCCTCGAGAGCCGTTATCCAGAGCCGTCATCCTGAATTTATTTCAGGATCCCCTGGATAACATTCCAATCAACATTCCAGGAGATGCCGGGTCAGGCCCGGCATGACGACATTACTTTGGTAGGCATTAAAACATAATCTTCGGCTGTTCGCCTGAGTTGTAAAACTTAAACTCCCCTTTATGGGACTTGTGGGACTCGGGGGACCTGTGAGAGTTGTTCTTAACTCCCCCTTCGGGGGATTTAGGGGGCCGCGGTTCAAAACTCCCCCTTTGGGGGACTAAGGGGGCCAACATTCCCACAACGCATCCACAAACCAATTTCTCGAATCAAAAAAATGCTGAACGGGTTTAAATCCGCTTGCAAGTGCAATTTCGTTGGTTTGCGGCAAAGTGTATTTTTGGGAGATCTCCATAAAAACGGGTTCGTACATGCAGAATTTAAAGCTAAAATCTGCTACCTCTACCTGTTGATCTTTTAAACTGATTAAATAGCTTTTACAGGCGCCGGTTCCGGGGTCGTAGGTGGGGTAATGCTTAAACTGGCTGATGTCGAAATTACCGCTTAGCTCGCGATTGATACGGTGCAGCAGGTTCAGATTAAATTGGCGGGTGTATCCGCCTCTATCATTATAGGCATCCAAAATTGTTTCAGGATCTTTTTGCAGGTCGAAGCCAATTAAAAGCAGGTCGCCCGGCGCCAGGCTTTCTCTTAGGTTCTTACAAAATGCAATGGAATTTTCAAAGGGGATGTTTCCAATATTTGAGCCCAGAAATAAAACCACTTTCGTACGATCAGATAGCGAATTCGCTTTTTGAAGCATCGAAAAATACTCCCCGTTCAAGCCTTTAAATTCCATTTTAGGCAAATGCTTTGGCAATTCGCGATGCAACAGCGAAATTACATCGGTAGAAATATCTACCGGGTAATAACTAAACGCTACATTGTCGTTAGCCAGCTCTTTTAAAAGATGGATAGATTTGGTAGCATCGCCTGCACCCAGTTCCACTATATCGAATTCGCTGTGCTGATTTACAAGTGCCCCTGCCAGGGAGGCTGTTTGGTCTGTAAAGATTTCCATTTCGCAATCGGTCAAATAATATTCCGGACAGTTCATGATCTGCCTGAACAGTTCATCGCCTTTGGCGTCGTAGAAATATTTAGACTCCAGATATTTTTTTGGAGCGGAAAGACCTTTGACTACATCGTTTAAAAACTGGTTCATTATAGTTTATTTAGCCAGGCGGATGCCCATATATTGCCAACGCAAATAAGGATGAAAAAAGTTTCGGTAGGTAAGGCGGCTATGGCCTGGAGACGTTATTTCAGACGAGCCTCTTAACACCATTTGATTGACCATAAACTTGCCATTGTATTCGCCAATGGCGCCCGGCGCTTTTGTAAAACCAGGGTAAGGCAGGTAAGCGCTTTCTGTCCATTCCCAGCGTTTGCCCCAGTGCAATTTTGGGGCGGCTGCTTCCCATTCAAACTCTGTGGGTAAACGCAATCCTTTAAATGCTGAAAACGCCGATGCTTCGTAAAAACTAATATGATTCAGGATGTCATTTTTTTCTAATAGCTGCAGACCGTTGTAGGTGTAACAGAACCATTCGCCATCCATTTGATGCCAATACATAGGAGCGGCGATCTTATTGTTCTTTACCCAGTCCCAGCCTTCTGAATGCCAGTAGGTAAAATTGCTGTAGCCGCCTGCCTCTATAAATTGTAGGAACTCACCATTGGTCACCAGGTTTTCGGCCAGACTATATTGTTGCAGGTAAACCTTATGAACACCCAGCTCGTTATCAAAGCAAAAGTCGTTGCCCTTGTAACCAATTTCGTACACCCCTTCGTCCATAGATATAAAACCCGAAGTACCCTCCGGCGCCTGATCTTTTAATGCTGCGCTGTTAATATAAGGTGGCATTAAAGGGTTATTGCCTAAAATATATTTGATATCGGTCAGTAAAAGTTCCTGGTGCTGCTGCTCATGGTTTAAACCAAGAGATAATAATTCCAACACATCCCCCGGTACATCACCCGATAAAAAACTTTCCATAGCAGCATCAACATGTCTGCGGTAGGCATACACATCATCAACAGTCGGCCTGCTTAAATTGCCGCGGTCAGTTCTTACGACCCTGGCACCGGCCGCCTCGTAGTAGCTGTTAAAAACATAATTATAATTTGGATCGAATTCTTTATAACCTGGCTGCTGGTTTTTCAAAATAAATGTTTCGAAAAACCAGGTGGTGTGCCCGATATGCCACTTAGGCGGACTAACATCAACTACAGGCTGAACAACGTAGTCTTCCTTTTGTAATGGCTTGCAAATGTCTTTCGATAACTGCCGGACCTCTTTATATTTTTCGTACCAATTGTTCATAGTAAAACATGTTTTTTAAATCTTTGGGATCTTCAGTCAAACATACATCTTAAAGAACAGCCCAATTTTACAACAACCTTATTGCTTTGTCAAGCGGTAATATTATTCTGGCCTCAAACCAGCTGCATCCTATTCAACCCCTTCGGGGTTGTTTCGATTTTTCAAATTCTTTCACCGCGGGTTTCACCCGCAGCAGGGATGCGTCTTTTTAAACTTGTCTCGAAATCCCCTCCAGCTCATAATACAATTTCCAGGGGATGCTGAAATAAATTCAGAATGACGGCTTGCCCCAGACAATGAATAGTGAATAACGAATAATGCAAAATGTATCAATGTCGTTTACTTCAGAGATTTCTTCTCTTTAAACTTGTTTCGGAATTCCCTGGTTTTTACAATACAATTTCCAGGGGATGCTGAAATAAATTCAGCATGACGGCTCACTGAAAATCCCCCAATCATCAAATCCTGCATTCTACGTCAGCCATCCTACATCACCAAATCACCCAAATCACCCAAATCACCCAAATCACCAAATCACCCAATCACCCAATCACCAAATCCCCAAATCACCCAATCACCCAATCACCAAATCCCCAAATCACCAAATCACCCAATCACCCAATCACCCAGTCACCCAATCACAAAATCACCCAATCACCCAATCACCTAATCCCAAAATCTCCCTCTATTGCTTCTTTTCGTTATCAATAAACGCTTTCAAGTCCAATATGGTTGTAATGCCCAGTTGCTCCGCCTGTTTTTTACGCATCATCAGGGCATAGGCATTGTTAAAACCAATGGGCTTCAGCCAGTCTAAGTGGTATTGTTTGCTAAACTCATCCTTTACAAAATCGTAAACCTTTTGCTTACTGCCAATTATACTGTCAACCAATTTGGGCGATGGTTTCAGAATGACCAGCAAACCTGTTCCGGTATATTCCGGGTAGAGGTCTATCTGGTTATTTGTAAGCGCATCAAAGCAAATTTTTGTACCACCCAAACCGGTTTTGGTGTCCACCTGCAGGTCAGTATATCCCTTTAATAACATACTGTACATCTGCAACAAAATATACTGTTCACCAAATATTTTTGAGCCCATTCGTATAGTGCCCTTGTTACCGTTGCGCGATGCCTTATACAAAGAGCGACTGATTAAAAATTCGCGGGCCACCTTTTCAGGGGTTTGTTTTAAATAATCCACCCTGTAGTTCAAATCGGTCATTATTGAATCGCTGATCTTGCCCGACAGAAGGTTGAGCGTGGTTTCCACTTCGGGGTATTTGTTTAAAATTTCGTGCCGTACCAATGGCGCCGCATAATAGGGGGGAAAGATTGTTTTGTCATCCTGCAAAACGACCAGGTCAAAGGCTTTCAATCGTCCATCGGTACTATATCCGCTGATAACATCCAGTTGCTTTTCGTAGGCGGCCTTATACATTACGGCATCGCTGATGACTACAGTTCTGATGTTGAGGCCATACTTTTCTTTCAATCCAAGGTATCCATCGCTGCGACCCATAAATTCTGGAGTGAAACCCGCCAGCATTTTACCGCCCAAAGCAGAAGGCAGTAAGTAAAAAGAAGACAGTATAATAATGAACACGGGGACCGCTATCATTTCTATACGCGCCTTTTTTATGTTGATGTTTTGAACCTTCGACAAAATGAAATCGAACAATATTGCCAGCAGCGCTGCCGGTATGGCGCCTGCTAAAATCATATTGGTATTGTTGAGTGCTATACCCCCAAATATAAATTCGCCCAAACCGCCGGCGGCTATGTAAGCTGCCAGTGTGGCCACGCCTACATTGATAACGGTCGCGGTTCTTATGCCGGCCAGTATAACCGGCATGGCAAGGGGCAACTCTGCTTTAAACAATATTTGCCAGGGGCTCATGCCCATGCCTTTTGCGGCATCGGTTACTGTTGCATTCACCTGGGTTATACCCGTGTAGGTATTGCGTATAATGGGCAGAAAAGCATATAGCATAAGGGCAACGATGGCCGGTTTAACACCAATACCCAGCAGGGGGATCATAAAACCTAATAACGCGATGCTGGGAATTGTTTGTAGCACGCCGGCAACGCCCAGCACCAGGCTGCTGAACTGTTTTTTACGGGCAATCCAGATACCCAACGGCAGCCCGATAATGATTGAAAGCAACAGCGAAATAAAGGTGAGGCCAATATGCGCCAAAGTCTGGTCGAGCAATTTATCTGATTGCTGGTACATGAAACTCCAAAGGCTTTGGTTCACTTCATCCATGGGCGGCTTGCTTTTTAAAATGGGCAAAGGCAGAAAAAATAGCGGGCAGGGTTAATGCTCTTGTTTCGTTGTTGTGCTCAGCGATAAAATATTTTATTGAATCCGGCTGTCCCGAAATGAGTTCCATCACCTGCATTAAGTCGGCACCCGGGTCTATAAAAAAAGCGTTTTCAATGTGGTCCGTTTTTTCAAGCGTCTCCCAGATATCGGTCAGCGTAATTGATTTTAAACCCATTTGAAATTGCTGGCCGGCAAAAAAGTTTTGAACAAATTCGTTTGCCGGTTTAAACAGAAGGTCAGATGGACTTCCCATTTGCACTATTTTTCCTTTATCCATCAGGCAGATCATGTCGCCCAATTCAAACGCTTCGTGCACATCGTGGGTAACCATTAAAATAGTTTTTTTCTTCAGCTCGTCCAGGTGCAGAAATTCTTTGCGAATGCCGGCGCGGGTTACTGGATCCAATGCTCCGAAAGGTTCATCCATCAACAGCACTGGCGGATCGGCAGCCAAAGCCCGGGCAAGGCCCACCCGTTGCTGCTGTCCGCCGCTTAATTGCCACGGGTATTGGTGAGCGTAGGTTGCCGGGTCCAGCTGAAGTTTATGCAGTAGCTCCATTGTGCGTTCTTTGATCTTTTTTTCATTCCACTTCATCAGCCGGGGCACGATGCCGATATTCTCAGCAATGGTATAATGCGGAAACAGCCCGGTGTGCTGCAATACATAGCCCATACCGCGGCGCAGTTCATCGGGCGGCTGGTGAAGAATATTTATGTTGTTCACCAAAATTTCTCCGGCCGAAGGTTCGGTCAGCCGGTTAACCATTCGAAGTGTGGTTGTTTTTCCACAGCCGCTGGTGCCCAGCAACACTGCCGTTTGCCCCTGCTGAACGTTAAAAGAAATATCGCTGACAGCATGGGCGATTTTATATAATTTACTTACATGTTTTAGTTCAATCATGGGTGCAGGTGCGTACTGCTAAGATAGCGGATGGAAAACGCTTAACGAAATGCAACAGTAAAAACAATATCCTGTTCGGTTCACCGCTCTCCGTAGTCTGTGACGACGGAGGCGAATGAAAAACCACGGCTCTCCGTAGTCTGTGACTACGGAGGCGAAAAATATCAGATTTCCAAACGACGGGATTTTTACTTTAACCCCACGCCTTCCGGCGGGGCAGGCTCTGAAAATTTCAAGAGGCATTTACAGAGAACGCAGAGAAACGGCCCTCCGTAGTCTGTGACTACGGAGGCGAATAATATCAGATTTCCGAATAACAGGATTTTTACTTTAACCCCACGCCTTTCGGCGGTCTTTCACAGAGAACGCAGAGAACCGGCTCTCCGTAGTCTGTGACTACGGAGGCGAATGAAAAACCGGATTTCCGAATAACGGCGTTTTCACCGGGAACAAAAAGAAGTAACTCCCTTCTTCTCTGTTTGCTTTATTCTGGCCGTTCTCATCTGTTAAATAATAACTTCTATAGCCCTTGTCTTAAAATACAGTTTTTCCATTGAGAAAGTAAGGAGTCATTCCCGGCTCTACGTAGTTGGTGACTGCAGAGGTGAATTAAAATCCAGATTTCAGAATAACGTGACAATCGGATCTGAAAGGAAACGACGGTATAAATTTGGTCTATGCAGGGGCATGGTTACCATCATCATAATAATTTTTAATTAGACAGAGCCACTTTGCATGCCTTTTAATCGTTTACTTTTCCGGACTTAAGTTTTATTAATTGTTGAATTTTTTGAAGCAAATTGCGGGCATTGAAACAATGCAAACTTTGTAAATAATCACTACAGTTATGATGGGAATTATTAAAAAGGCAATTCAATTATTTTGCCTGGTTCTGATGGCCGGAAATATTTATGCGCAAAATAATATTGCGGAGAATGAAGATCTAAGACCTGCTGTTAGATCCTTTTTTGGGTTTGGTGGAGGTTTTGAATATGGCGGATTAGGACTGAGAGCGGAATTCTTACCCATAAAATATATTAGCCTTTTTGGAGGCTTGGGATACAATCTAAACGATCCGGCTTTCAATGCGGGAATCAATATTAAAATGCTTCCTGATGGTAAGGTCCAGCCCGTTTTATTGGCAATGTATGGATATAACGGCGTCCTGTTGTTTAAAGGCAGTTATCAACAATCAAAAACATATTATGGGCCTTCGGCGGGGGTGGGTTGCGAAATTAAAACGGGACCAAAGATGAATAAATTCAGCCTGTCGGTTTTGGCACCATTCAGAAGCGCTGCGTTTAAACAACGTTACGATTACTTAAAAAGCGCAGGGTATCACTTTAGTCCGGATATATTTCCTGTAACGCTAAGTGCCGGATTTAATTTTGCCATCAATAAGAAAAGCAAGTCGTAGCAAGCCATGTTATCAGAAACTCCGGCTCTCCGTAGTCTGTGACTACGGAGGCGAATAAAAACCAGGTTTGCGATAAAGGGGATTCTTCTTTAACCCCACGCCTTTCGACGGGGCAGGCTCTGAGAAATACAGGAGTCTTTTACAAAGAACATTGAGAACCGGCTCTCCGTAGTCTGTGACTACGGAGGCGAATGAAAAACCAGGTTTGCGAAAAAGGGGATTCTTCTTTAACCCCACGCCTTTCACGGGGCAGGCTCTGAGAAATACAAGAGTCTTTCACAGAGAACGTAGAGAACCGGCTCTCCGTAGTCTGTGACTACGGATGCGAATGAAAAACCAGGTTTGCGAAAAAGGGGATTCTTCTTTAACCCCACGCCTTTCGCCGGGGCAGGCTCTGACAAATACAAGAGTCTTTCACAGAGAACACAAAAAAATAACTCCCTTCTTCTCTGTGTGCTTTCTTCTGGCAGTTCTCAGCGGTTAAATAGTAACAACTATCTCGCTTGCCTTAAAATGCATTTTTTCCATTGGGAAAGAAAGGAGTCATTCCCGGCTTTATGAAGTCTGTGACTATGGAGAGCCGGGGGTTAAATAGTAACTACCTAATAGAGAAGACAACAACAAAAAGTTACCTGCTAAATGTATAAGTTCTTTCGGTGCTGTTGCCGGCCTCATCTTTAACTTCAACCTTTAGAACATGGTTTCCCGGCGGCGTTCGTTCGTCAAACGTATGAATGAAATAATCTCTTTTACGGCTAAACATCAGCCATTTACCGTCGAGCCCGGCCCTGAAATAAGCAAGTTCGCTTAGGTCGTCTTTTGCAAGTATGGTCATCGACGACTTTCCTTTCAGGCTGCTTCCGCTGCTCCAGCCCACTGTTTGTATTGTAGGTGAAATGGTGTCTATCAATAGTTGAAAACTTCCCAGGTCTCTGAATTTTGCTTCCATCCAATCGTTCTGCCATTTACCTTTCAGGGCTTCTTTTTTACGGTTGCTGATCATTTGCATCACCACCCGGTCTCTCAGGTCAAGCGGAATATTGTTGTTTACCTTTAAGCGGACAATAAAACTATCGTGCACCGGCACGGTGTAATTGTGTAAAAATTCAATGGGCGAAGCGCTGTTTTTGCCAGCGGAATTTTGGCTGCTATGTTCAAAATGGACTGTGTCGTAAAATGCCCTGGCCGAAAACGATGCCTCAGCATTTGGATAGATTACTTTGTTTGGCTGATTGGGCAAAAGTGTGACTGCATTGGCATTAGCTGTAAAATTTGTCTTAGCAGGCTGGTATTGTATTTTACTCATCAACGTGGCGCTGTTGCCCGCCGCATCTTTAATAATTATTTTTAGTGTGTGCACCTGGTTATCGGTAAAACTTATCACCCCATTCGTTGAATTTTTTAAAAAAACGGGGCTTTGGTTGCCGGGCAGTTTGGAGAGGAATTGAATGCCCGGGCCTCCTTTTGCATCAGTGGTATAGTCTATTGAAGCGTTAATATACCGGCTATCAGGATAAGAAAAGTTATTTAACCGGAAGCCGCTTTGAAGGTTGTCATCAAGATAAAAAACTGCTTCGTAAACGCCTAGTTTAAAAGAAGCGTTTGCTTTATCCGCGGCAATGATGCCCAGGCTGATATCGGGCGAAGCACTGACAATTGTTGCCGGTAAGGTGGTGTAAACATTGCCAGTCTTTTTAATTGCAATCTTTACAGGCGGTTTACTATAGGTTGAAAATTGCCGGTCGTAAAGGTACAGGCCGCTGAGATAGGGTGGAATTCTATCGGGAACCGGCAAATTGAATAATAGCGGGTTCAGGTTGTTTTCGGTATATGTTTCCCTGATCTCAAAATGTAAATGCGGGCCGGCCGAGCCGCCTGTGTTGCCGCTATTGGCTATAAACTGGCCTTTACTAACTTCAAAGGCTCCTGGCTTTAAATAGAAATCCTGTGCCCATTGTTCTTTTTCATATTGCACTTGCTGAATATATTTTTCCAGTGCCGGGTAAAATTTATTTAAGTGGGCATATAACGTGGTAAAACCATTTGGATGCGTGATATAGATGGCGCGGCCAAATCCATATTGTTCAATTTTTATCCTGCTTATATAACCTTCGGCTGCAGCATAAACCGGCAGGTTTTCTCGCTGATTGGTTCTAATATCGAGGCCCATATGAAAATGGTTGCCTCTTAGTTCGCCAAAATTTGCTGCCAGGTTAATGGGTATGCCCAACGGATTTCTAAAATAATTTTGGGGGTAGTCTTTTTTTTCAAACGATTGTGCTTGGGTATGTGGTGCAATTAAAATCCCGGCTATAAAAAATCTCCAAATAATCTGTTTCGTCATTAAAAAATGTTATGGGGTTTATAATGGGGATGGCGTACGGTATCAATCCATTCTTTTAATACTTCGGGTTATTGACCGGGCCAAAATGGCAAAAATAACAACTTGCGTTTCAAAGCCCGTTGATGGCTGATAAATTTTAAAAAGTTTCTACATCTATAATCTGTTTTTATCAATGATATTAACCCGGGGAATTCGTCATCCTGAATTTATTTCAGGATCTCCTGGAAAGTATCAGATGAGCTACAAGGGATGTTGAAATAAATTCAACATGACGGCTTGGTTTAAATTTAGCCCGCTGCTTAAGTTAATGACATAGCAGTTTTTACAAAAATTTACTGAACCCTCCAGCAGGGCTGATTCCGCCAATAATAGGCTTTTATTTTGCTTCATTTCTACTGGGTTTTTGCATTTTACGATAAATGTCAAATTATTACATGATCTTATTGTTAAAGATTAGCGGAACTGCAAGAGAATAAAATTTTATACATCTCAATACCGCTCAGCCCTTACATTTGCACAATTTGAATTTTTTATGCCAAGAGATACATCCATCCATTCTGTTCTGATTATTGGTTCTGGTCCCATTATTATTGGCCAGGCTTGCGAGTTTGATTATGCCGGTTCGCAGGCAGCCCGCAGCCTACGCGAAGAGGGCATTAAGGTGATACTGATTAACAGTAATCCCGCCACCATTATGACTGACCCCATGATGGCCGATAGGGTTTACCTGCTGCCGCTTACCGTTGAAAGTATTGAACAGATACTTGAAGAAAACCAGATTGACGCGGTGCTACCTACTATGGGAGGCCAAACGGCTTTAAACCTTTGTAAAGAAGCCGATGAGTTAGGTGTTTGGACAAAATACAACTGTCGGCTGATAGGCGTAGATGTAGCGGCCATAGACACTGCTGAAGACCGCGAGAAATTCAGGCAATTAATGGTAAAGATTGGAATGGCGGTTGCACCCAGCCGTGTTGCCAATAGTATTTTAGAGGGAAAAGAATTTGCGCAGGAAATCGGTTTTCCGCTGGTTATACGCCCATCGTTTACCCTTGGTGGAACGGGGGGCGGATTTGTTCACGGAAAAGACGACCTGGAAGAAGCGCTCGAAAGAGGGCTGACCGCATCGCCCATGCACGAAGTGTTAGTAGAAAGGGCGGTACTAGGCTGGAAAGAATTTGAGCTGGAATTACTGCGCGATCAAAATGATAACGTGGTAATTATTTGTACCGTTGAAAATGTGGACCCCATGGGCGTGCATACCGGCGACAGTATAACGGTTGCCCCGGCCATGACCTTGAGCGATACTGCTTTTCAGGAAATGCGCAATAAGGGTATTTTAATGATGCGCAGCCTGGGCAATTTTTCTGGCGGCTGTAATGTTCAGTTCGCTATAAACCCCGACACAGAACAATTGATTGCGGTGGAGATAAACCCCAGGGTTAGCCGTTCGTCGGCCCTGGCGAGTAAAGCAACCGGTTATCCCATTGCCAAAATAGCCGCTAAACTGGCCATAGGCTATAACCTGGATGAATTAAAAAACCAGATTACCCAAACCACTTCGGCCTATTTTGAGCCCGCGCTGGATTACGTAATTGTAAAAATGCCACGCTGGAATTTTGATAAGTTTAAAGGTGCCAACGACACTTTGGGCCTGCAGATGAAAAGTGTAGGAGAGGTAATGGCCATTGGCAGAAGTTTTACTGAAGCTTTGCAAAAAGCTTGTCAAAGTTTAGAAAACGAGGCGATAGGATTGGGTTATTATGGCAAAAGCCTGATGAAAGCCGAAGAACTGGTTGAATATATAAAAGTGCCGAAGTGGGATAGAATATTTAGGATCAAAGATGCTTTAATGGCAGGTGTTACGGTAAAAACAATCGTGCAGGCAACAGGTATAGACCGCTGGTTTATCTATCAGATTCAAAAGATCTGCGATATAGAGAACGAATTGGTAAAGCATACCATAGAAAGTTTGCCGGAAGACCTGCTGAAAGAAGCCAAAAAGAATGGCTTTGGCGATGCCCAGATAGCAATGATATTGCGCAATTGCACCGACCAGCAGGTTTTTGACAAAAGGAAGTCGCTGGGTATAAACCGTGTATATAAAATGGTGGATACCTGCAGTGCCGAGTTCGAGGCAAAGACGCCTTACTTCTACAGTACGTTTGAATAAATTACAGCAGATACAATAATGGAAAGCATCTTTTTAGGTGCTTTTTTTTTGCTTTAAAAGGTTGTCAATTAAAATAAATATATATTCAGCACTCTTTACAATTACTTCTATGATTAAAAATACCGCGAAAAAAATTATCCGCTGGTCAACAAGAACCAGCCTTTTACGTTTTCCCAGAAGTATCATCAAAAAAGCCATTTTCCATGCCATTCAAACTAACAATGGACCATTCGTTTTTATAAAAAATATTGTGCGTATTAAAGCCTTGTATAACCCTGAAATTATCAAAGTCAGGGATTTGATCATAGAAATTAAAAGCGAAACTCAGATGTTATTAGGCGAAGTGGAAGCCTTACAAATATTCAGGTTAGTCAGGCAAACATCAAAAATAAAAGGGGATATTGCTGAAGTGGGTGTTTTCAGGGGAGGAAGTGCAAAACTTATTTGTGAAGCTAAAGAAGATAAAAAGCTTCACCTGTTTGATACTTTTGAAGGCCTGCCTGCGCTGTCTCAAAAAGATAACACAAACCAGTTTCATGAAAATCAATTTTCTGCTTCATACGATGAGGTTAAAAATTATCTAAAAAATTACCAGGACGTATACTTTTACAAAGGGCTTTTTCCTTCAACCGCCGGGCCAATAGCAAATCAAAATTTTTCATTTGTTCATCTTGATGTTGATTTGTATGAAGCCACACTTGAGTGTATAAAATTCTTTTATCCCAGAATGAATAAGGGTGGTATTCTGATCTCACATGATTACGTATTTGCCCCAGGGGTTAGAAAAGCATTTGATGAATTTTTTGATGATAAACCAGAGCCAATAATTGAACTTGAAATTACCGGTACGCAATGTTTGATTGTAAAAACGTAAAATCAATGGTGTTGCAAATTTATCTTCCATACCCGCGGTACGGCAAAAACATTTTTGCAGTTTGATGGTGTAGTCGCATCTGCGGTTACATGGAGTTATTCCCGATTTTCGGGACAATTGAAGTGGAGGGTAAGAAGATAAATATAGTGAAGCCATTGGTTGATAAAAGAACCGCCGTGATGGACAACAATTGCCGCGATCAAAGCACTTCAGGATCGTTATATGATATCCTACAATTAATGACATTTGTATCAAGGAACAAAATATTTGAGTTGGTCGATTTCTTTTTTAATTAAAGAAAAGAACAACTATATTCGGAAAATCAAACAAACTTTTATGAAAAAATCTGTCGGAGTTTTGCTCACTTTGGTAGTTTCAGTTACGTTTCTTGTTTCTTTTATGAAGCCTAAAGAATCTTTGTATAAAAACCTGAAGGTGCTGCCCAAAAACATATCTAAAGCGGATATGGATAGCGTAATGCATCACTTTACCGGTTCGCTGGGTGTAAAATGTACTTTTTGTCATGTAAAGCTTAACAACGAAAAGAAAGACTGGGATTTTGCCAATGACACACTAGAGGAAAAGCAGATGGCACGGCACATGTTGAAGATGACCAAAAGCATCAACAAGAAATTCTTTAAGAATGATATAAAGAATATCGACTATCCGCAAATGAATGAGGTTACTTGTAATAGTTGCCATAACGGCAATAAAAAACCAAAAAGAATGCCTCCGCCTGAAGAACGTTCCGGTCAGCGGCCGCCTCTTCCTCCCCCGCAGCCCGCACCTGCAAATTAATCTTCAAAAATAAAATACCTGTATGCCGGAACCTCAAAGCTTCCGGCATTTATTCTTTTAGTATTTCCGCGGGTTGGTCACTGGTTTGGTCTGGCTTAGCTGCATAGGCAAAAATGACCGCTGCAAAACTACCCGCGGCAATGTTTCCAATTATAAGATTCATAAAAACAGTAAGACTAAGGTTACCATTTGATTGATTGAGATCCTGCACCAAATATTGCCCCCGGGCATTTGCGCCACTGTTTCCAAAATGCTGTGGAGCAAATATCAGCAACATCAATAAAGCTATTGCAGCCGACAGAATAACGCCGGCTATGGTTACCTGGGTGCCGGCAGCGATCATGCCGGTTGTACTGGCACTTTCTGTACGGTTTTTTGAGTGATGCAGCATAAACAATGCGATGGCTATGCCAAACAATACATTTCCAAGATAGAGAAGCCAGATGCTTTCAAAGCGGTCGCTAATAATAAAAATCAATAACAGAATACAATACTGCCCCCCGGCTAATATGCTATAGCCGGGATGCGACAAAAGCTTCACCCTTTTCATTTTAATTGATTTGATGAATTAAATGGTTGTCTACTCAAAATCGTTCTTCTCGAAAGCAGTGGAATTTGGCCAGTTATATTTCTAAGGTTCCCGGATTGAGATACTATTTCTGGATACGATCTATTTCAAAAAAATCATGCCTTTTTAAACGACTATCAATTTGGTTGGCGGCATTATGGTGCTGATTAAAGGTTTTAAGCAGAAACTTCGGCAGTAATATGCGCAGACGGCTATGGCATTATGTGTATGGGTATTTTATGCCATTGGGCGGGTGGTGAATGTGGACAGCAGTTTTTACATTTACAAAAAATATTATTATGCGAACCAATCACCAAATTGATTACAGGATTTACGGAGAAGAAATGCAATATGTAGAAGTGGAACTGGATCCGGGAGAAAGCGCTATTGCGGAAAGCGGCAGTTTTATGATGATGGATGACAATATACAGATGCAAACCATATTTGGCGATGGCAGCCAGAAACAAAGCGGCGGCATTTTTGGTAAGCTGATGGGTGCCGGTAAACGGCTGCTGGTAGGCGAAAGTCTTTTTATGACCGCTTTTACCAACGTTGGCCAGGGCAAAAAGCAGGTGAGTTTTGCTTCGCCCTACCCCGGTAAAATAATACCGCTCGATCTGCTGGAGCTGGGCGGTAAAGTAATTTGCCAGAAAGATGCTTTTTTATGTGCAGCTAAGGGAGTAAGTATCGGCATTGATTTTCAGCGCAGGCTGGGTACCGGTATTTTTGGCGGCGAAGGTTTTATTATGGAAAAGCTGGAAGGGGATGGGATGGCCTTTGTACATGCAGGGGGCCATGTGTTTGAAAAACAACTGACACAGGGCGAAATGATAAAAATTGATACAGGTTGCCTGGTGGCATTTACCCAGCATATTCAATACGACATACAATTTGTAGGCGGAATACGCAATACCGTTTTTGGCGGCGAAGGTTTATTTTTCGCAACCCTTCGCGGACCTGGAAAAGTGTGGATTCAAACGTTGCCCATCAGTCGTTTGGCCAGCCGAATTCTATCGTATGGCACCACTAACCGCAAAGAAGAAGGTAGCATTTTAGGCGGCTTGGGCAATATGTTGGATGGGGATGGGTATTAGGCGGGGAGGCAGAAGGCAGGAGGCAATAGGCAGAAGGCAGAAGGCAATAGGCAGTAGGCAGAAGGCAGGAGGCAATAGGCAGAAGGCAAAGAGGAAAAGGCAGAAGGCAATGGGCAATGGGCAATAGGCAGAAGGCAGGAGGCAGGAGAAAAAGGTTAAAGGCAGAGGCTTGGCAAAAGGTATTGGGCTTTGGGTGATAGAAGGCAGGCAGCAAAATAGTGAGAATGCGGGTGAGAAATATTTGAACCTACGTATTTAAAAGCCTGAAGGACTTCAATATCTATAGCCGCGGGTGAAGCCCGCGGAAACAATAAACAGTTGATTATGAGCCCTGAAAGGGCGGAATAACTACCGAAATACAAATGATTGACGAGAAGGAATAAGAAGATGGCGTAAAGTGTAGGGATGAGGCAAATGGCAAGGCACGAAGGGCAATAGGCAAAGGGCAAAAGGCAGGAGGGAGTGAATAACGAATAACGAATAGTGAATAATGAAGAAAATACACTCTGGTTAGATGTATTTTTCTTAAGCCTGAAAGGCTGAAATATCATAGCCGTGGGTGAAGCCCACGGACAAAAAACGGCCGATTATTATGAGCCCTGTAAGGGCGTAATAGTTGCGAAAATGAAAATCGGGCAAAAAGCGGTTGGCACACAATCTCTTCTGGCCTCGCCTTTTGCCTTACAAACTTCCATTGTTTTCTTCCTTCACAACTTTATTTTTTTTGCCTTTGCTGTTAGGCGATAAGTTTTAAGCTTTTTACCTATTACCAACTTCTGCCTTCTGCCTAAAACCCTACAGTTTCCCCTCCTTTATCTCGTCCACAACAGCCGGGTCTAATAACGTAGATGTATCGCCCAGGTTAGCGGTTTCGCCTTCGGCTATCTTTCTAAGAATACGCCGCATTATTTTGCCGCTGCGTGTTTTTGGCAGTCCGCTTACAAACTGAATTTTATCGGGTTTGGCAATGGGCCCTATAATACGGCTTACGGTAACGCTAAGGTCCTTGCGGGTTTGTTCGGGGTCGCTATGCCTGGCATTAAAAATTACGTAGGCATAAATACCCTGTCCTTTTATATCGTGGGGATAACCCACTACTGCGCTCTCCACCACACCCGAGTGCATGTTGATGGCATTCTCCACTTCTGCGGTTCCAATGCGATGGCCGCTTACGTTCAGCACATCATCTACCCGGCCGGTTATACGGTAAAAACCGTTTTCATCGCGCAGTGCGCCATCACCGGTAAAATATAGATTGGGATACGCCGAAAAGTAAGTTGTGCGGCAGCGTTCATGATCGCCCCAGGTAGTTCGTATAATGCCTGGCCAGGGCGCACGGATACACAAGTTGCCGCTCACGTTATTGCCTTCTATGATGGCACCATTCTCATCTACCAGAACGGGATCAACCCCCGGCATGGGCAATGTTGCATAAGTGGGTTTGGAAGGCGTAACCCCCGCCAGGTTGGTTATAAGGATACCGCTGGTTTCGGTTTGCCACCAGGTATCAACAATGGGGCATTTTTTCTTTCCGATATTTACATCGTACCAGTTCCAGGCTTCTTCATTAATGGGTTCGCCTACCGTTCCAAGCACTTTCAGGCTGCTGAGGTCTTTGCCTTGCAATGGTTCAAGGCCAAAACCCATCAGGCTGCGTATGGCTGTTGGGGCGGTATATAAAACGTTGACTTTGTACTTTTCAACAATATCCCAAAAGCGGCTGGCATCGGGCCAGGTGGGTATGCCTTCGAACATAAGGCTGGTAGCACCAGCGCTTAGCGGACCGTATAAAATATAGCTATGGCCGGTTATCCAGCCAATATCCGCCGTGCAAAAATGCACGTCGCCGGGCTGATATTGAAAAGTATTTACGAAAGTGTAATGGGTCCAGACCATGTAACCCGCGCAGGTATGAACGACTCCTTTGGGTTTGCCTGTTGAGCCGGAAGTATATAAAATGAACAATGGATCTTCGGCATCCATCTCGGTGGCCGGCATTGTAATTATGTTGTTTCGTTCAATTTGCGACTCAGCATGTTCCAT
>JBBRCW010000117.1:0-18032 GCA_038204535.1 Chitinophagales bacterium
CCAAGTCCCCATGGCTCGGCTTTGTTTACCCGGGGCGAAACACAATCGCTTACTACCGTAACTTTCGGTACTCCTTTAGATGAGCTGCTGATTGAAAGCGCTGCTAAGTCAGATTATTCTAATTTCATTTTGCATTATAATTTCCCGCCGTTTTCAACTGGTGAAGTTAAAATGATGCGTGGTGTTGGCAGAAGAGAGGTGGGACATGGAAACCTGGCTATGCGCAGTTTAAGGCAAATGATGCCCGGCAAAGATTATGCTTATACTGTAAGAATAGTGAGTGATATTTTAGAAAGTAACGGTTCGTCTTCTATGGCTACCGTTTGTGCGGGATCTCTGGCTTTGATGGATGCAGGTGTTCCCTTTCCAAAACACGTAAGTGGTGTTGCAATGGGTTTAGTAACCCGCGAAGATGGCAAATATGCAATTCTGACCGACATATTAGGCGACGAAGATCATTTGGGTGATATGGACTTTAAAGTTACTGGTACCCGCGATGGTATTTGCGGTGTGCAAATGGATATTAAAGTAGATGGTTTAAGTATGGATGTAATGCGTGAAGCCTTAAACCAGGCGAAACAAGGCCGCTTGCATATTTTGGATGCCATGTATGCCTGTATGCCTGCTACAAGGGAAGAGGTTAAACCACATGCACCCAGAATGCATAAATTGTTTGTTGACAAAGAATTTATTGGTGCTATTATCGGCCCTGGTGGAAAAGTGATCCAGGAAATACAGCGCGAAACAGGAACCACCATTAACCTGGAAGAAGTGGGTAATGTAGGTGAAGTAAGCATTTTCTGTGCTCAAAAAGAAGGATTGGATAAAGCGGTGGCGTGGATCAAAGGCATTGTTGCCATGCCTGAGGTTGGAGATGTTTATGAGGCCACCGTTAAAGGAATTAAAGAATTTGGTGCGTTTGTAGAATTTATGCCTGGCAAACAAGGCTTATTGCACATTAGCGAAATAAGCTGGAAACGCCTCGAAAGTATGGAAGGTGTTTTAAAGGAAGGAGATATTGTGAAAGTAAAGCTGATAGGTCTTGATCCCAAAACGGGCAAATTTAAATTGAGCCGTAAAGTGTTGATGCCAAAGCCTGAAATGAAGGCGAACGAAAGTGGCCCGCAAAACGGCCGTCCGTCGGGTGGAAGCAACGATAGAAGATAAGATTTCTTAAATAATAAATTAAATGACCTGCAGGATCGCAGGTCATTTTTTGTTTGTGTTAATTTTACTGTTCAAAACAATGATCATTTAAGCTTTGACAAAACCAGTCATGGAATAATTTTTATAATTTATATACCGTTATATGTCTAATTACATTCATTTAATAGTTCGTGCAGACGACCAGTTTGAAAAAGATGTCATCATTGCACACCTGTTTCAGTCAGGCTTTGAAGGAATTGAAGAAAAGGAAGACGGATTGAATGCGTTTATTAAGGAAGACCAATTTAATGAAGAGGAAATTCAGGAAGTTTTGGATGAATACAAATTACCGTACCTGGTCTCAATTGTAGCGCCCCAAAACTGGAATGCCTTGTGGGAGAGCAATTTTGAACCAGTTACAGTGGGCGACTTTTGTAATATCCGTGCTGAGTTTCATGAGAAAAATGACGCGGTAGCGTTGGATATATTAATCACTCCGAAAATGAGTTTTGGAACAGGTCATCATGCAACAACCTACATGATGGTAAATGAAATGAAAGACCTGGATTTTAAGCAAAAAAGTGTCGCCGACTTCGGAACCGGAACAGGCGTTTTGGCTATTATAGCAGAAAAGTTAGGTGCAGGAAAAGTTTGGGCAATCGATCATGACGACTACAGTATTGAAAATGCATGGGAAAATTTCGAGAAAAATAATTGCCTTCAAATTGATTTGCATAAAGACAATACTTTTTCGGCAGAACAAAAATTTGATATAATTCTTGCTAATATTAATAAAAACGTTATCATTGATAATATTGAAAAAATGTCGCTTGCCTTAAATGTGGGCGGAAAAATATTATTAAGCGGCCTTCTGAAACAAGATGAGCATGATGTTTTGATGATCAGCCAGGCTTTTTGTTTAAGGCGTGTTAAAACGGTGGAAAGAGATAAATGGATCGCTATATTATTGGAACATAATATCTGACACAATGGTCAATTGAAAAATGATAAAATAGTTTTTGGCTTTTTTTCAGCGTAACTTTAATGGCTCCACATGGATGAAATACTAATTATAGTACTTGCATATTTACTTGGTTCAATTCCTACTTCGGTTTGGATAAGCAAGTATTTTTTTGGTGTTGACATACGCGATTATGGAAGCGGCAACGCCGGGGCAACCAATACTTATCGGGTATTAGGCAGCCGGTGGGGCACATTTGTTATGGTTGCCGATGTGGTAAAAGGCCTGGTGGCAACATCGCTGTTTTTACTTATTCCTTATTACCTACAAGACGAATGGGCACGGACCAACCTAATGATAGGCCTGGGTTTAGCCGCCGTAATCGGGCATATTTTCCCAATTTTTGCAGATTTTAAAGGAGGGAAAGGTGTTGCGACATTATTAGGAATGGTGATAGCCATACAACCGCTGGTTGCTGTTTGTTGCGTGGCTGTTTTTCTGCTTGTGTTATACTTAACCAGGTTTGTGTCGCTTAGCAGTATACTTGCAAGTATTGCCTTTGCCGTTTTTATATTGTTTATTTTCAATGAAAAAGAAACGCTTTATAGGATTTTTGCTGTGTCTGTTGCGTTGATGGTAGTTCTTACTCATCAAAAAAACATAAATCGAATTTTAAAAGGCACCGAAAGTAAAGTGCCCATTTTAAAATATCGTGACAAAAGAAAAAATAAACGCAAAAATTCGCTGTAGATCTTATGGTTAATAATTGTTTCTGAGGTTATTATCTCATCTGGTCTTTTTTTTCGCTTTTTACAAATCCTTAGTAATTCCCGGTCAAAATTTAGCATACCTGTTTTTAATGGTATTATTATTGCTTGTTGCATAAAAAAAAGTCATGAAATTTAAACATCTATTTTTTAGCGTTATGGTAGCGATGCTGGCAATCGCCTGTTCCAGAAACGCCATAACAGGCAAAAATCAATTATCTCTGGTGTCTGACGATCAAATGCAGACAATGGCGCAATCGCAATACAAGCAGTTTTTGAGCGAAAATAAAGTGGTGAGCACAAGTCAAAGCAAAGATGCTGAAATGGTAAAAAGGGTAGGAAGTCGTATTGCCAATGCCATTACTACTTATTACAAAGGGAAGGGGTTAGGTAGTGAATTGGCTGGATATCAATGGGAATATAATTTAATAAGCAGCGATCAAGCGAATGCATGGGCCATGCCTGGTGGAAAAATAGTAGTTTATACCGGTTTGTTGCCAATTACTCAAAATGAAGCCGCACTGGCAGTGGTTTTGGGTCATGAAATTGCACATGCAATTGCCAAACACGGCAAAGAGCGTATGAGTGAAGGATTACTTCAGCAATTAGGTGGTGTGGCATTGTCGGTGGCGCTTTCCAGCAAACCACAGCAAACCCAGGCACTTTTTATGCAGGCTTATAATGTTGGCAGCGCTGTTGGTGTTACCTTGCCACACAGCCGCAACCAGGAATACGAAGCCGACAAATTGGGTTTAATTTACTCTGCGTTGGCGGGTTACGACCCCAGGCAAGCAATTCCGTTATGGGAAAGAATGGAGGCACAAGGTGGCGGGCAAAGACCTCCTGAATTTTTAAGCACACACCCGGCCGAAGGAAATCGCATACAACGATTGCAGCAACAAATGCCTCAAGCACTGAAACACTATAAGCCAATTGGGAAATAAATAGTCAAATTCACACTTTTTTGGTAAAAAGCGCCTCTTATTCTAATTAAGAGGGGCTTTTTAGCAAAAAATAGCCTACATTTTTCTACCTTTGCAATCTTATATTTTCGATAACCCTTAAATCTATTTGAGGCATGTCGCATCAAAGTTTGTTTGAAAAGTTAGAATTAAAAGATGAAAGGAACCTGTTAATTCAGGGATTGCCCTCATCAATCGAGAAGCAGTTCATTAAGTTGTCTTACTCAAAGAATGTTACACCGCTGCTGAAACTTAAAAAGATTGATTTTGCTTTAGTATTTGCAATCAACGTAAACCAGTTAAATTGTATTTTACGTGAGGTTATTCCTGCGTTAAACCAGTATGGTAAACTTTGGGTTGCTTATCCTAAATCGACCAGCAAAATCGTCAGCGATCTAAATCGGGACTGCAGTTGGAGCATTCTTACCCAAAACAGTTTTGAAACTAATGGGCAGGTAGCGCTCGACCATGTTTGGAGTGCATTACAGTTTAAAAAGTCGGATCAAATTTCTGAATGTGAATTAGCCGATGAAACTCCGGTTGAATTGGTTACAGAGGAATTTGACAAAAAGCTTTCTGTACTTCCCTCTGGCCTGGAAAAGATTTTTACCCGGCACAAAAAGGCACGGGATGTATTTCAAAATCTTTCAGAAACGCATCAAAATGAGTATCTGAAATGGATTCAGGGAGCAAAAAAAGAAGATACTCAAAAACGTCGCCTCGAAGCGACTGTTGAAAAGCTTCTTGCCGGCAAAAAAAGTCCGCTCGAAAAGTAAAAAGTACTTCTTTTAAAAAGTGCATCCATCAACAAAGTGGATGCACTTTTTATTTTATGGCAAGTCTGCTTCTTTTCAATTCAATCTATTTCAAAATGACCGTGCCCAATAACCTGGTAATTTTTTGTTCTTCTTCTTTTAAATGTTGGTGTATTCTTATAAGTTTAATTTGATCTTCAAAAACGGTTGCTTTTTCCATATCCCGCTGGTTTTCGTCGAACATCCTTTTTATTTTACGCAGCTTGAAATAGTTTGTGCTCATCAATACGTCTTGCCGGCTGATATCGCGGTTGGTAATATTTAATCCCTCCAAAACTTTATCCCAATTGGGGCTAAGCTCGTAAGGGTGCATATCTATATTGGTTACAATTTTTCTAATAATCGGATCTTCGTTGTACAATAAGGTTTTACTGGTAGGTTGAAGGCCGTTATGATATTGCTCTCTGTAAACTTCCAATACGTGTTCCAGGTCGGCGTTTTCCAAATGAAAATAATCCAGCTCATCGAATATATATTCGGCCATTGTTTTTTCATCATCCCATTGCATAAGTCCATATTCCAAAAGCACCCTTATTACATTTCGCTCTTGTAAATCATCGTTTTGCAGAAGGCCAAATATTTCATCGTCGTGCGGCGCTGGTTCATCGGCGCCTATATCAACATTAATATGGCCCTGTCTTTTTTCTTCTTTCTCAATTTTGTCTCTCTTGTATTTATTGACAAGATTGTTTAACCCGTTTTCATCTATTTTTAGAAAGCTGGCACATTGCCGTATGTAGTCCTGTTGTTTGGTAAAATCTTCGGCTTTATTTATTTTACTCAAAGTTTCTGCCACCTGGTTTACCACCGAGGCTTTTTTAGTAGTGTCGTTGCCTGCTTCCTTCAGCATCACCTCCATCTGAAAAAGAATAAAGTCTTTCTTGTTAGCTTCAACAAACTGGTTAAAGGCTGTGGCGCCCACCTTGTTTACATAACTATCCGGGTCTTCATTGTCAGGAATTAAAACCAGTCGAACATTTAAACCTTCTTCCAGCGCCATATCTAATCCTCGCAAAGCGGCTTTTACCCCGGCGCTATCACCATCGTAAATAATCGTAAGGTTATCGGTATATTTTCTTATAAGCCTAAGTTGATCAATTGTCAGCGATGTTCCGCCACTGGCTACTACATTTTCTATTCCGGCCTGGTGCAGACTCACTACATCTGTATAACCCTCCACTAACAGGCATTCATCCAGTTTGTCTATTGCCTGGCGGGCAAAATATGTTCCATAAAGAAGTTTACTTTTTACATATAATTCGTTTTCGGGGGTGTTGATGTATTTTGGCGCCTTGTCTGTTGTTTTTATGACCCTGGCTCCAAAGCCAATGATCTTGCCGGTGGTATTGTGAACCGGAAAAATGATACGCCCCCTGTAATTGTCTGCCGGCATCTCGTTGCGAATTGCTGTCAGTCCGCTCTTTTGTAGAAATTCCAGGTTAAATTGATTTTGAAGGGCTGCCCTGGTAAAATCATCGCGCTGCTCAAGATTATACCCAATCTGAAATTTTCTGATGATCTCTTCCCTAAAACCGCGGTGTTGCAGGTAACTCAATGCGATGTCTCTTCCCTGCTCTGTTTCAAAAAGATTGTGTGTAAAATGCTTCTGGGCAAAATTATTAATAACAAATAGGCTATCGGAAACCTGCTGCTGAATTTTAGCTTCGGGGCTTAATTCGGTTTCTTCTACATCAATATTGTACCGCTTTGCCAGCCATTTCAATGCCTCAACATAGCTGTACTTTTCATGTTCCATTAAAAAGCCAATGGAGTTGCCGCTTTTTCCACAGCCAAAGCATTTATAAATTTCTTTGCTGGGCGAAACCGTAAACGAGGGCGTTTTTTCGTTATGAAACGGGCAATTGCCAAGGTAGTTGGCACCCCGTTTTTTAAGTTTAACAAACTCACCAATAATTTCTATTATATCTATTCTGCTGGTAATTTGTTGTATAGTATTAGGTGAGATCATATTTTTAGAAAAACGCTCGTAGATAAATTTAATCAAGCCAGGAATAAATAGTCATGAAATTGGTTGCTGAAACCGGTTATTGCAAAAAGTTGATTATTTGAATAATAAGTACAAATTTAAAGGTTATAACACAGCGGAACAGTTTCAAATCGGTTAATGCTAAAGACCTTCAATTTCGGTTGTATGGCGCCAAAAATGGCGATTTAAGTGATCCTTATTTACAAGATATTTTAGTGGTAACAACAATAAATCCTGATTATCAAATCTTTAAAGGGTTACGCTAGATGTATTTAGAAATATGACAGGTATAAAATTTTGAGTCCATTGGTAGAAAACCCCAAAAAGAAGTGAAATTTAGGAAAGAAGGCGTTGAAACAAGCATTTTGGTGGATAATGATGAAGATGATGCCATATTTTTTTTGGCGGGGCGCTTACCTATATTCCCCCATCTTTAAAAGTTAAGGTTGCAATTAATTGTCATTAGTTAAGCGAAAACATCGGTGAGTCTTTACCAGATTGTATTTTTCCGGGAGTTAAATATGCCCAAAAAAAGCGGACTGGATTGTTTAAGAAAAATAAAAAGTGAGTATAAATTTGACCAAATCCCTATAATTATCTATTCTACTTCGCAAAACAAAAAGGATATCGAGCGCTTTTTAGTTCAATTTTCTTCCCATAAAAAGTGGAACGATTATTTACCTAATTGTTTTTTTTGATGTAGGCTTCTTAATGTGAACGGTTTAATAGAACGTATGGAAAGCGAAATAAGATTATTATTAAATAGAAAAGACAAATTAGCCCTGGAGTATTTGTATGATTGCTATGCCCCTGCCCTTTATGGGGCTATATTAAGACTTGTGAAAGACCGGGCTGATTCGGAAAGACTGTTGCACAAAACATTTTTAACTATATGGCAGCAAGTCGGGTCCAATGACTATAACAATAAAAGTCTGTTTGTTTGGATGCATAATATTGCAAGGGATGTGGCTATGCATGAATTGAACAAACAAATATCGGAGAGCAAACCTCATATACAAAACAGCAGATATTCTGGCAAATGGCCGGCCATTTCTTCGTTTGGCTCTTCACAATAACCAGCAAACAAATTAAGTTAAAATTTCATAAGCCACTACCGGATTGGTTTTATTCTTTAAGACCACATTTCCCACCTTATTAAAATTAAAGGTTCCTTTTGCCTTTATATAGGCGGATTCTGTAATCATAATCTGGCCATCTTTAGCGGCAGATTGCAATCTTTGGGCAGTATTTACAACATCGCCAATTACAGTATAATCTAACCGTCTTAATTTAGCCGAACCAATATTGCCTGATATTACTTCGCCGGAATTAATACCGATAGCCACTTTGGGAAAAAAGGTACGGTCGCCTTCAACTTTTGGAAAATCCTCAATCTGGCGCCTCACATCTAAACTGGCATCAATTGCACGATCCAAATGAAGTTCTCCTTTAAAAACGGCCATGATAGCATCTCCAATAAATTTGTCAATAATGCCGCCCTTGGCTATGATGGCTTTCACCATAATGTCAAAATACCGGTTAAGCAATTTTACAACCTGGTCTGCCGGTTCAGTTTCAGTGATTGATGTAAAGCTGCAAATGTCAATAAAAACAACAGTGGCATCAATTGCCTCATTGCGCAATAAGCTGGATTCAAACTCCTGGCCGCTCATAAAATTCAATACGTTTTCATCTACGTACATTTTTAGAATATTATTTTCTTTTATTGCTTTCAGCGTTTCTTTAAGTTGGTTAACATGTTTTAGTGTTTTTTCGATAGTAAGTTCCAGGTCTTCGAAGTTGACGGGTTTTATTACAAAATCAAAAGCGCCCCGGTTCATGGCAGTTCTAATATTATCCATGTCGCCATAGGCGCTTACCATTACGGTTTTTATTAATGGATTCGATGCGGTAATTTTTGTCAGCAGGTTCAGCCCATCCAGTTCGGGCATGTTTATATCGCTTAAAACAATAGCAATTTCGGGATCGGCCTGAATTTTTTCCAGCGCTTCATTACCATTTAAAGCAAATACAAATTCGTATTTATTTTCCCTGATCTGCTTCCTGAATTTTTGTTTTATCAGCATTTCAAGATCGATCTCATCGTCAGCTACCAATATTTTAGCCATTGTTATTAAATTTTGAGTTTCGCTTTTAACTGAACGAAATCGATAGGTTTGGTGAGAAAATCGTCGGCGCCAAGCTTCATTGCATGTTCGTAATTGTCCGTGTCTCCGTAAGCAGTGACCATCATGACAACCGGCGGCGGCGAAATATACAGTTTTTTAATATTTTGCAGTAACTCAAGGCCGCTCATACCGGGCATATTGATGTCCGATAAAATCAAAACTGCCTCGTGCTTATGATTCGTCATATATTTCAAAGCGTCTTCACCGGAAGATGCAAAAGCAAATATTACCCTCCCATCTTTAATTTCTTTTCTAAAACGCTGCTCAAACAAAGTTTGCATGTCTGGTTCATCGTCTACGACTAATATATTCATAATGAATAGTTTGAATTTCTAATAATTTATAAAGATCCGGCTGGTTAAAGATTTTAATGTTTGAACTTTTTTTGCGCTTTTAATTCTTTTCTCAGCAATTTTTTGACTTGTCCATTGGTCCCCTCAATATTATTTATGATCTATCGAATTATTGATTGCCCGGTAAACCGGCAAATCAATTTCAAATGCCGCATATTCACCTTCTTTGGTGTCAACCGTTATCTTACCATTGTGACCATGGTAAATAATATCATAGCTAAGCGACAGGCCAAGACCTGTACCTTCTCCTGACGGTTTTGTAGTAAAAAAGGGCTGATAGATCTTTTCTATTAATTCCTTTGGTATTCCCGGGCCGTTATCTTTTACTCGTATACTCACTATGTCTTCGCCATTTTCGCCCGTTTTAGTAAGTAATTTGGTTTCAACCCAAACTGTTGGATCATATTTTTCGCCGGTATCTATCATTTTTTTCTTTTTATAGTACACTGCATAAAATGCATTGGTGTATAAATTTAAAAATACCCGACCTATATCTTGCGGAATTATTTGGATGAGCCCAATATTTTCATCGTAATCCGTATTCATTATGGCATTGAAATTTTTATCTTTTGCCCTAAGGCCGTGATAACTCAATCTCAAATATTCGTCTGCCAGCGCATTAATGTCTGCAGGTTCTTTAGACCCCGTACTGGTTCTGGAATGCTGCAGCATTCCTTTAACAATAGAATCTGCCCTTTTGCCATGATGAGTAATTTTTACCAGGTTTTTTTCAATATCATTTACAATTTCAAAAACCAGTTGGTTATTTCCTGCTTTCAATTCATCTTTCATTTCAGCCAGAAGTTCCACACTTACTTCCGAAAAATTATTTACAAAATTTAAAGGATTTTGAATTTCATGGGCTATACCTGCGGTCAATTCTCCCAAAGAAGCCATTTTTTCGGATTGGATCAATTGTTTTTGGGTAGCCTGTAACTCAACCAGCGCATGTTCAAGTTCTTCTTTTTGCCGGGTTATTTCGCTTGTTCGCTCGGCAACAAGAGATTCAAGGTGATCTTTCTGTTTTTCAATGATTTTGTGTTTTTCTTCTTCTATCAGCCGTTTTTGTTTCTCTGCTTCAAGTACTTTTCTTTCGCGGTTCGAAAGCACGATCATGGCAATTAGCCAGGTAAAGGCAATTACTTTAGCAAAATCGAAGTAGGATTTTGTGCTGTTGTAAAACGATGGTAATGCCAGGCTTATTAATTTATCAACAAAAAGCAAGGCCATAATTGGTACCAGGCCTAACATCATTTTTCGGGCAGCCGCAAAAATTTCCAGTTTAAACGTTAGTAAAATGAGTATCAGTTCAACAATGGTCCAAATCCAAAAAGTATAATTTTTCAGATCAAAAACGGCATCCAGTGCAAGCAAGGCAATTACCGCATAGGTCGAGTATCGTAATAATATATCCCATTCTTTGTTAGGGGAAAATTTTTTAAGGGTGCCTTTAAGATACCTTATAAATATTAAAACAATGATGGGTTCTGCACTCATAAAAATTTGTAAGCAACTATAAAGTTATGGCAAACAGATTGTCATAAAAATAGTCCAGAATAAGTTGCCTCAAACTTATAAAGCAAACTTTTTTCTGTTCCACGTAGAATATTAAAGGTAGAATGGCATTTGAACGGGCATAGAAACATTAAATAAAAGAGATGGCAGAGGAATTAATGGTTTCGCTTAAGCCATATCGTATGCCGGGCGACAGTTTGGTACATGCAGGTGTGCAAATTTTTCCCTTTTTACGAGGCCTGAAATTTGAATAAATAAAATTGCCGGTAAAGGTAAACAGTTAGAAGGTGAGGGTAAACAGATGAAAACGTATTTATAACGATTGCCTAAATACAAACAAGCCAATGCCTGCCGCCGTTAATAAAATATTAGTTGCCGAAGATGATGAGGATGACATCCTTTTATTCAAAGAGGCAGTAAAAACATTGAATCTTTCGGTAACAATGCATTTTGCTTCCGATGGGCACGAAGTTTTGAAAATTTTGGCCGACGGTTATATACCTGAAATTATTATACTCGATCTTACAATGCCCAAAATGAACGGTTATGATTGCCTGGTACAAATAAGGTCTCAAAGTTGTTATAACACGATACCTGTTTTGATCTGCACCACCGGAACCAGTTATTATATGCGTACGCAATGCCTTGAAAACGGAGCAGATTATTTTGTGGTTAAATCGCGCCTTTTTTCTGATACACTGGACCTTATAAATGCTGTTTGCCGGGGCTCGCTCAGCCAGCGTTTTACGGCATGGGATTAAAAGATATTCTGTATGTCATCCCCATAAAAAAATTAATAATTTTTAAGATACACGTTGAAAGGCGTTGCCGGAAGGTGATGGTTTTTAACCCGGGCCAGCTCCTTATCTTTGCGCCCTTATGCATTATGTTACAGTAGAAAATCTTACCAAGAGTTTTGGGGTAAATCCCTTGTTCGACCATATTTCTTTTCACATAAACGAAGGAGATAAAATTGCGTTGGTTGCCCGGAACGGAACTGGCAAAAGCACCCTTTTGAAAATATTGAGCGGACAGGAAACGGGCGATGAAGGCACCGTATGGATCAATAAGGATGTTACGGTGGCCTTGTTTGAACAGGACCCGAAGTTTGTGGAAAATAAAACCATTCTCGAGAACATTTTTCACACCGAAAATCCGGTCTTAAAAGTTATAAAAGAATATGAAGCAGCCGTAGAGGCCGATGATGGAATGGCTATAGCGGATGCGCTTGGGGTGATGGATGAACTGAACGCCTGGTCGTTTGAAGCGAAAGTAAAGGAGATTTTGAGCAAGCTGAATATTCATAACCTGCAGCAGATTGTAGCCAGTTTAAGCGGCGGACAGCGCAAAAGGGTAGCCCTGGCCCAAACCCTTATAGATATTGGTTTTGAACACCAGCACACTTTATTAATAATGGATGAACCCACCAACCACCTGGATGTGGAAATGGTGGAGTGGCTGGAGCATTACCTGAACGGCGAACACGTAACGCTGCTGATGGTTACCCACGACCGGTATTTTTTAGATGCCGTTTGCGAAGAGATATGGGAGATGGACCGGAGCGAAATTCATTCGTATAAGGGCGACTATGCCAATTATCTTGAAAAGAAAACTGCCCGGATAGAAAGCGAACTATCTACCATAGACAAGGCTAAAAATACCTATCGCAAAGAGCTTGAATGGATGCGCAAACAACCCAAAGCCCGCACCACCAAAAGCAAAAGCCGCCAGGACAATTTTTATGAGGTAGAAGCCCAGGCGAAAAAGAAGATTGAAGACGCGCAGTTACAGCTGAATGTAAAAATGAGCCGTTTGGGGGGCAAGATCGCCGAACTAAAAAAGGTAAATAAATCTTATGGCAGTAAACTGATCATGAAAGGTTTTGACTACACTTTTAGCAAGGGTGAGCGCATTGGAATAGTTGGAAAAAACGGTGTTGGAAAATCTACCTTCTTAAATATATTACAGGGCCTTGAACAGCCCGACAGCGGAAAAGTGAACATTGGCGAGACGATTATTTTTGGCAATTTTTCGCAGCAGGGCCTCGAGTTTAAAGAAGACATGCGGGTAATTGAATACGTAAAAACGTTTGCCGAAAGTTTTCCGCTGGCTAAGGGCGGCAGCATCAGCGCTTCGCAATTCTTAGAACTGTTTCTTTTTAGCGGCGATAAACAATATACCTATTTAAGTTCGCTGAGCGGCGGCGAGAAAAAGCGGCTGCAATTATTGGTAATCCTTTTCTCGAACCCTAACTTTCTAATTTTAGATGAACCTACCAACGATCTTGACCTGCCTACATTGGGCGTGCTCGAGAATTTCTTAAGCGAGTTCCAGGGTTGTTTGCTGATAGTAAGCCACGACCGTTATTTTATGGACAGGCTGGTAGACCACTTATTTGTATTTGAAGGAGATGGGGAGATCAGAGATTTTCCGGGCAATTACACGTTGTACCGCGATTGGCTAAAAGTTAATGAAAAGAAAGGCGATAAGTGGGGCGCCCTCGAAATTAACAAGAGCAAAGGCGAGGCTACCGAAGCGGTTGTATCAAAGCAAAATAATGGTTCTTCTACCAGCAAACCAACAGAAAACACTACGCAGAAACGGGCCGGTTTTAAAGAAAAGCGCGAATTTGAAATGCTGGAAAAGGAGATAAAGGAGCTGGAGAAAGAAAAGAATAAACTGGAGGAAAGTTTGAGTTCATTGCCGTTTGGCGAAATTGAAAAAGCCAGCCTGAGAATAGGAGAGGTAAGTACACGTTTAGCCGATAAAGAGATGCGCTGGCTGCAACTGAGTGAGATGATGTAATAATTTTTATTTTATCTTTTGGGTCAGCAAATAGATTGTTAACTATAAAAAATAATGCTTCAGGGAGAAAATGTTATTTCTCCCATTTAGGGGCTGGGGGCTATTATGGAATTATTAGGAATAGGTTCGCGTATTAAACATCCGTCGTATGGCGATGGGGTTGTAATAAGAATGCACAAAAGAGTGTATGAGGTGTGCTTTATCAGCGAAGGGATTAAAACCGTTGCCAAAGATTTTGAGGTTGAAGTGACCGAAAGAATTGAACCCGGGTACAACGTAAGTTTTAGCGATGCCGAAGACGCGCTGATCAAGATATTAAGGGAGTTCAGCGATATAACCGAAGTGGTTTCGCTGGGCGACCGATGGAAGAATGGAATGATGATCTTAAGGCCCGGCGATAAAACCCTGAAGGAAAAGGAAGTGGAAATTGAAGTATTCTTTCACAAGATCGTAATGCTGCGCGACCGCCTGAGGGTTTTGGAACAAAAGATAAATGGGCACAAGATATTGACTGATGAAGATAAAGTGGACCTGCAGCAATACATCACCCGTATTTATGGCAGCTTAACCACTTTTAATGTGCTGTTCAAGCACAGGTTCGACCAGTTTGAGGGAGAGAGCAGCAAGGGATGATAAAGGTCGGGTAGTTGCCCGGGGCAGCATTTGTCGTTACGTAAATCGTTCCAGGGAGAGCACTGGTATACCTGTAAAGAATATTTTTTTGGTGCTACCCATATGTTTTGCGATGCTCAAATAATCTCTTCAATAAAATTTCTCTTTTTGATACTGTACTTGTTAAGCCTAAACTCTGCAACTGTTTCAATTATATAAAAAAGCATACGAAGGCCTGGCCAAACCAACGTGGTATTTGTCGCTGGTTATTTTAATTAACCGCAGTGGTACTATGGTGGTGCCCTTCATGACCATTTATGCTACGCAAAGGCTGGGTTTTAGCATTACACAGGCAGGCATTGTAATGGCGCTGTTTGGGGCAGGCAGTATAGCGGGGGCCTACGCGGGGGGTAAAATGAGCGACCGGGTCGGTTTTCAAACGGTTCAGGTTGCGGCCTTGTTTGGGGGCGGAGCGATGTTTATCCTGGTCGGGTATCTCACCAGTTTCTATAGTTTATGCCTGGGTGTTTTTTTGCTTAGTGTCATTAACGAAAGTTTCAGGCCCGCAAACTCTTCGGCCATTGCTTATTACAGTAAACCTGAAAACAGAACCAGGTCATATTCGCTAAACAGGCTGGCTATAAATCTTGGCTGGGCCTTTGGCGGCACAATCGGCGGTTTTTTGGCAGCGCATAATTATCATTTGTTGTTTTGGGTAGATGGATTAACCAACATAGGCGCGGGCATTTTGCTAATGATCGTTTTGCCCATGCCGCGATCGGTTAGGCAGGAGATCAAACAGCAGAAACACGAAAACCGCCACCTGGTAACTTCTGCTTTTAATGATGTTTCTTATCGCTGGTTTATTTTCCTGACCGTTCTCTTTGCGTTTTGTTTTTTTCAGATGTTTACGATTTTGCCGATCTATTACCGAACACAATTACATATATCGGAAGAGCAGATCGGGCTGCTGATGGCCATAAACGGGCTTATAATTGCTTTTGTTGAAATGGTGCTGGTGTACAGGCTGGAGCGTTCGGCTAAGCCTTATAAAAATATTACTTATGGTGTTTGGCTGATTGGTATTGCCTTTGGATTGTTCAATTTGCTGAGCGGACAATTTATGATCGCATTAATAGCCATGATAACTATTACCGTTGGCGAAATGCTGGCAATGCCCTTTATGAACACCTATTGGATAAGCCGCAGCAATGACTATAACCGGGGCGATTATGCGGCTCTTTACACCATGGCCTGGGGCGCAGCACAAATAGCCTCACCTTCTTTGGGCGGCTACATAGCTGATCATTTAGGCTTCAGGGTGTTATGGTGGATCATTTTTAGTATTGCTATTATTGCAGGATTTGGGTATTACCGGTTAATGCATGGCAAAGGTATTTTCACTATAAGAAAACCAGGGTTTTTCAATTTCGGCAATTATTCAAGATCGCGGATAAAGTAGGGTTGGCATACTATACTTCGCCTTGCATGAAAATCCCGTTTTTTAGACGGGACAAGTAGTGCAATAATTTTTTTGAGCCAGAGTTGGGCAATGCTATGAAACAGTCGTTACTGCCTGCCCCGTCATACGTGCCTATCGTGTGGACACATTCGTAAAGTCTGTTTTGCTCCATAGGAGTATCCTGTTTATAGAAAAATACATGGTAGTGTCGGATTAAAGCTCCGTAGGTGCTTCCTGTTGTGATGAATTTAGGCGGCTCCTATGGAGCCTGGATGCCCGATTGATCTTATACTCTATAAACAGGTAGCTCCTATGGAGCTATTTTAAGACTATCATTATTGAATTACATTGCTTGATTTCGATTAAAAAGCACATACAAAGGATGTGTCCACACGATAGGTCATACTTGCGGGGTCGCACTCTTCTACATTTTGTACCCTGTGTAGCAATGCACAATTTTACCCGTTGTGCAGTATAACAAAAGGAGAAATAAATTTTAGGCTTATTTCTCCTTCGCGTAAAAAAAAATATTGCAGATAAGTACTGGTTGATCGCCTAATTAATTCAATTGAATCTACATGATCTCCAGCAGTTCCACATCAAATACCAGGGCGCTGTTGGGGCCTATCTGGGCGCTTACCTGGCGGTCGCCATAGCCAAGGTCGGCTGGTATAAAAAAGCGCCATTTGCTGCCTTCGGGCATTAATTGAACGCCTTCGGTCCAGCCTTTTATCACCATATTTAAAGGAAATTTTGCCGGCTGCCCGCGCTGAACGGAGCTGTCAAAAATGGTTCCGTCTATCAGGGTTCCATGATAGTGGCATTTTACAGTATCGGTTGCTGATGGTTTATTACCTTTTCCTTCGGTTAAAACCTGGTATTGTAAACCACTGGGCAGCGCCACAACGCCTTTCTTTGTTTTGTTGGCTTCTAAAAATTCCTGCCCTGCTTTTAAGTTTTCAGTTGCTTTATCTGCTTTCATTTGTGCTAATTTATCTGATATAGACATGTTTAAAAATTTGGCCTGCAATATAAGAAAAGTTGTGGCAGCCACAGAACTGCCGGAATATTTCATTATAATTGTCGGTGGCAACGAATTTTCAAGAAATGGTTGTAAAAGTATAGAAGTCTTTCATCTAATAAATTTATCATTGCTAAACTTTAGGAATGCGTCTTTTTATTTCCCATTTTATCATCATTATGTTTGCAGGGCTTATAAGTTGCGGATCAAAAAAATCGAAGACTGGCCAGTTAAATGCATCGTCACTTATAACGTATGGCAGGTGCTATATGGATTGGCAGCAAAACCTGGCATTGGTAAGCACGGCATCCCATTTTGGCTATCGTTTTAGTGGAAAGGAAAGCCGTTTATATGTATCCATATCCGGCAATGGCGCACATAATTACCTGCAATATGAAGTGGACGGCGTTTACAAAGGAATTTTACGTATTGATTCCAATAACAGCCAGCCGCTGGTCATTTCATCGCCTGCCAACGGAGAACATACTGTGTGGATTTACAAAAACACAGAAGCGCATACCGGGCCAATTAATGTAAAAAAGATAGTTGCAGAAAATATTGAACCCGTTGAAGCCCCGGTTCGGCCTACTATCGAATTTATTGGAAACAGCATTACCTGCGGTGCCCAATCAGATACGTCTTTAGTTGCCTGCGACCAGGGAGAATACCACGATCACCACAACGCCTATTTTTCGTATGGACCAAGAGTTGCAAGGGCAATAGGTGCAAACTTTACCATTAGCGCTGTTAGTGGAATTGGCATGTATATAAACTGGAACAGCGATGGCCCCACCATGCCGCAGGTGTACGAAAACACCCGGTTCGAAAATGGAAGGCTTGATTTTCTGAAGGGAAATAACAACTGGGATTTTTCAAAAAACATTCCCGATGTGGTTAGCATTGCCCTGGGCACGAACGATTTTAGCGGCGGCGATGGTATCAATAAACGACTTGCATTCGACAGTTTTATGTTTATTGGTAAATATGTGCAATTTGTACAACTGGTTAAATCGAAATATCCTAAAGCCCGCATATTGCTGTTAAACAGCCCGATACTGGGCGAAGCGCAAAATACCGTATTGCAACAATGCCTTTTAGGTATAAAACAAAAAATTGACGGACTGTTTCCCCGCGATCAACCGGTAATTACCCATTTCCTTAAACTAATAAACGCACAAGGCTGCACCGGTCATCCCAGTGTGGCAGACCATGCACTGATAGCTAATGACCTCGGTCCGGTTTTAAAAAAAATCTTATAGGTTTGGCTGTAAATCCGGGTTTGTGAAATAATACATTATCTCGTTAAAAGATTGCACTATGAAAATGATACTAACGGTAATAGCCCTGTTTAATGTTGTAATTGGCTCTGCGCAGAGTATGGGGCTGGGTATTTTTGACCAGGCAGCCGATATCGGCCATCCTAAAAATGCCGGGTCA
>JBBRCW010000118.1:0-17985 GCA_038204535.1 Chitinophagales bacterium
AGATAACCTGAGTTTAAAAAGCAAAATCTTAAATATGGACCGCAAATACGCGATCTATTTTCCGCCAGATTACGACATTTCGCAACGCAGTTACCCGGTGCTGTACCTGTTACACGGCGCAGGCGACGACCAAACCGGCTGGGTTCAGTTTGGAGAAGTATTGCGCATTACCGATAAAGCCATTAATGAAGGAACTGCTACCCCTATGATTATTGCCCGATGCTAATACCAGCAAACGCGGTTACTTTAACGATGTAACCAACCGATGGCGCTACGAGGATTTCTTTTTCGAAGAATTCATGCCATTTATAGAAAAGACCTACCGCATAAAGACTGAAAAGCGCTACCGGTCTGTAGCCGGGCTTTCAATGGGCGGTGGCGGATCTTTTATGTATGCCCTGCATCACCCTGAATTATTTTCGTCTGCCTGCCCGCTAAGCGCCTATATCGGGCCCCTGACTTTGCAAGACGCATCAACGAATCTTAAGAAAGACAATCCTTCGCTTGATGACCAAACCATAGCAAACTATTATAACCGGCACAATGCAATTTCGCTTATAAACAACCTGCCCGATAGTTCAAAAAAAGCAGTTCGCTGGTATATTGATTGCGGCGACGATGACTTTTTATACGAAGGCAACGACCTGGTTCATATAGCTATGCGGAAAAAAGAAATCCCCCACGAATTCAGGATTAGAGACGGCGCTCATAACTGGACCTATTGGAGGACGGCATTGCCCGTGGTACTCGAATTTGTTTCAATGTCTTTTCATCAATATTAATCGCCTGCAGGTTTGGTACTGGCAGTTTTTCTTTTTACCGTTTGATTTTTTCTCACATGCAATTCTTCTGCTTCGGATAGGGAATGCGATGTGCAAACGTCAGATTCCTTTTCGGCCAGTTTAGCAAGTTTAACGTAAAATTTTTTTACTGTCATCAGTTCTTCCTCTGTCAGGTCTTCAATATCTATTAACCGGTTGTTGGCTTTCTCGTTGGTGGCAATCAGTTCGTTTAACTTGAGCTGCATAGCAGTAGTGTCTTTATTTTGCGACTGCTGAATAATGAAAACCATTAAAAAGGTAATAATAGTTGTGCCGGTATTGATGACCAGTTGCCAGGTATCAGAGAATTTAAATAACGGCCCGGTTAATGCCCATATAATGATGATGGCAAACGCTGAAAAAGAAGCAGCCGGGCTGCCGGTAGCACGGGTCACCTTGTTGGATATTTTACTGTAACCCTGGGCAAATTTTTTCTTTGCACCTTTATTTTTTGTGGCCATCGTAATGATTTTTGAGGTAAATAAATAAACTAACTTTCACATTCAAAACCTATGCTTACCCATTTTAATTAAAAACCCGGCAAACCCTTCCACAAAAAACAGCTATCAGGGCGTTAAAGCAGCAATTACATCCGACAAAAACTTATTCTCATCAAAGGCGCTTGTGTTTTGGAGACTAAGCCTTACTATCACCAGTTTTTTTGATGGGATAATCCATACCTGCTGCCCCTGAAAGCCTTCGGGCCAAAAGCAGTCTGTTGGCACATCCGGATACCTGCGATCCGGGGGATTACCAGGTGCACCGGCATTCAGCCAAAACTGGGCGCCATATTCACCTTTTTTTGCCCCCTTTGCCGGCGTGCGGGTGTAGGTTACCCATCCCTCGGGTAATATTCTTTCGCCGTTAATCATGCCATCGTTCAGATACAAAAGGCCAAAGCGTGCCCAATCTCTGGCCGTAGCGAAACAAAAAGACGAACCCACAAATGTACCGCTGGCATCCGGCTCCAAAACAGCCGACAACATTCCAATTTTATGAAACAATTGTTCATATGGAAAACGATAATAATCGCTGTCGGTTTTTTGCCGCACCAGGTAACTTAGCATGTTGGTGGTTCCGCTGGAATATTTGAATTGAGTGCCCGGTTGAACATCTAAAGAAAAGCTGGCGGCGTAATGGGCCATATCGCCCTTTTTAAACAACATATTGGTGGCGGGGCCGGGCGCAAAATAGATTTCATTCCAATGCAGTCCGCTATTTGCGTTCAACAGGTTGCCGAGGTTAATTTTTCTCCGTTCATCTTTGCTCCAATCAGCAAACAGATCATGATCCGTTATTGATAATTTTCCTTGTTTTACCAGGATTCCTACGAGTGCATTGGTTATACTTTTTGTCATTGACCAGCCAGTTTGCGGCGTGGATTTAGAAAAGCCATCCGCATACCTTTCCTTTACAATTTTACCATCGTGCAATACCAAAAGGCTGCGGGTGCCATATAAACTTTTTTTATTTTTTTGAGCAAACGCATAATCATAAGCCTGGGCCAATTTCGATTGATCAAAACTATTTTCACTACCAAACGCATTCTTGTTGCCCAGCGGCCAGTTTAATGTGTCAGGTTCGAAAACGGGGGCCACCGGAAGAGAAAATTGCTGGCTGCGTAATTTTTTTTCAGACGTTTCCGATACGAGTGTGCACCCTAATCCTTTCCTAAAAATCGCCTTTCGTTTTACCAATCCCCAAACGCTGGCCGTTGCCGTAGAGTCCTTCATATTAACCGTTATTCGGGCAAATGAATAAGGGGCTGATGAAAATTCCTGGCGTATGACATCGCCTGTACTACGGCCGCTGTTGAACACACATGAACAGGCAGTTTTAGAGGCAAAACCATTAACGATGGGCAACGCCAGGTACACAAAAACGATGGACCCAACCAGAAGCGCCACCGCCAGCACTTTAAGAACCAAACGAAAAATTTGCATGGATAAGATTATGGAACCTAAAAGTAGCCAACGATGATGGTCTTTCAAACTAAGCAATCGTTAACAGCAATGTTGGATGAGGAATGGCTCCGGCATTGCTTTATAATTGGACTAAACGTTGAACGAAGTATCAGACCGCAATTTAACAAGCAAGCGCCAGGTAGTTAAAGCAAGTCATTTTATTTATTTTTTTAAAAGTTGTTCCAGCTGGTTTAAGATCGGAACCTGGCCCTGGTTGATCTTTAGCCTGGCTTCAGGCAAATTAAACCACTTGGCATCGTCCACTTCGTCGAAAGATTGCTGCCTGCCCGACTTTGGAGGCCACTCCATTGTAAACTGATTGCTGCTGATAAAACATTGTTCAAAATCGCTTTCTACAGCCCATACCGTTATTAGTTTTCCATATGAGGTCTTAATGGGTGTTAACGGCATAAGATTTTCGTTACTGATATTGTTGCCGGTTTCTTCGGTAAACTCCCGCAATGCTACTTGCAACGGGTCTTCATTGGTTTCGTATTCTCCTTTCGGCATACTCCAAACGCCCTGGTCTTTTTTTAGATAAAACGGACCGCCCGGATGCACAAGTAACACCTGCAACCCGTTTGCCGCATTGTTTCTATAAGCTAATATTCCTGCGCTTTTTTTAGCCATGTTTGTGGAGGTGATGAGAAACAAATAGAGGCTATCGCCGCCAATTATGATCCCATATGTATATCTTATAAACAACCAGTTCTTCCGCCATCAACCGGCAGGTTAATACCGTTGATATAGGCTGCGGCCGGCGAACATAGAAAAGCCACTGCAGCGCCAAATTCCTCCGGTTCGCCCAGGCGCCTGGCGGGTATGGATGCAATTGTTCTGTCAAGAATTGTTTGCTTGTCTAACCCCTGATCGGCGGCTTGCTTATCGAACAAATAACTAAGCCGGTCGGTGTTGGTAAAACCGGGCAATACATTATTAACCGTTATTCCATTACTGCCAATTTCGTTGGCAAGCGTTTTGGCCCAATTTGCGACAGCGGCCCGTATGGAGTTTGAAATTCCGAGACCGTTGATGGGTTGTTTTATCGAAGTAGATACAATGTTCACAATGCGGCCATAACCTGCTTTTCTCATTCCCGGCAAAACTGTTTGTACTAATAAATGGCTGCTGATAAGGTGCGTGTTAAAGGCTAATTCCAGCGCATCCGTGTCGGTATCAATCAAAGGTCCTGCCGGTGGCCCGCCAGCGTTGTTAACCAATATGTGGATAGTGTGGCCTTTTGATAACCAGGCATCAACCAGCGTCTTTGCTTTGGCAGGCCTTGAAAGATCCATTTCTATAAAGCCGTGAACCTGGCCTTTAGAACAATCCAGCAACTTAAGCGCTTCTTGTAGCTTGTCAGCATGCCTGCTTGCAAGCAGCACATTCGCGCCAAGCAAGGCCAGTTCCTTTGCTGTAGCCAGGCCAAGCCCCTGCGAGCTTCCGCAAACCAATGCAGTTTTATTAGCCAGGTCCAGGTTCATTCACTAAAATTTATAGTCTTCTCTTTCAGGATTAAATACGTCTAATATATGGCAATCGGTGATGGCCTTGCCTCCATGCGAAATGTTGGGTGGAATTACTGCCACCACATTCGGCTGTAACAATTGAGTTTCCTCCCCCACCGTTAATTCAAATATGCCGTCTAACACATTAGAAACCTGTTCATGTAAATGATGGTGCATGGGAATTTCGGCACCGGCTTTAACTGTAAAATACATAAAGGTCATGCTGCCGGTATGGATGGCACGACCAACATAGCCGGGAATAATTTCTTTGTTGGACAGCTGATCTATTGTAATAAAAGGCATGCGTTAAAATTAAGGGCAATTATTACAAATCAATCACCAGTTGTTTAAAAATCCAAGACTTATCTTTTCTCCAACTTACACATTCAAAGTTCCTTCCACGCTATCATCCATCGTTTTGCCTATTATTGCGCCTACCGTTCTTTTTATTAAACCAACAGCCATATTATGCTTAGTATCCCAATAATAACTATTGACTGGGTCAATCTTAATAAGCGTTATGCGTGGGTCATCCACACCTTCTGTAAACCAGGTCGCAAACAAGGGACTCCATAATTCCTTTATCATCGCTTTATCCCGGCTTATGGTTGCCGTTCCGTATATACTCATAAAATCAGAATAATCAGAACCCTGGAATAATAACTGTACTGCCGGGTCTGTCAATGCCTCCAGGTTTTTATGGCTGTCTTTAGCACTCAAAAACCAAAGGCATCCGTCATCATCTACTTTTTGAACTGCCATGGGACGGGCGGCAAATGGCTTTCCTGTCTCAATATCAGTACAAAAAAAACAGGTAGAGGATTTCTTTGCCAATTCCTTTATTTTTTCGATGGCCTCTTTGCCTTGCAGGTTATTAATATTGTCTTCTGTTTGCTGGTCGTGAATACTGTTCATAATATTTTTTCTTTAAATAATTTAAAAAACATGCCATCGTAGTTCTGGTGATGAAAGGTTTGTTCATGCTGGCTTCTGCTGCCGATAACGTTCATTAAAGGCCGGGGTGAGGAAAACATTACGCATGCTATATTGGTTTGCCTATTTTTAGTATCAACTGGCTGGCGGATAAATTATTGATTATAACGGATCGGCTATAAATTCTTTACGGTCAAAATAAGAATATCATGAAAGCTTTTTTTCTGAACCATTCACCTACAAGAAATAGAAAATGAATGACGTTATTATTATAGGGGCCGGCGCAGCGGGACTGATTGCCGCAAACCATTTAGTAGAAAACAGGCTGAAGGTTTGTGTATTAGAGGCCAGGGATCGCATAGGCGGGCGTATCTATACATTGCCCGAAAATGAATGGGGTTATGCCGCGGAAGCGGGCGCCGAATTTATACATGGCCGCTTGCCGATAACGCTAAATCTAATGAAAGAAGCAGGCATCCGAAAAAACGCAGTTGAAGGCGAAATGTGGCAAGTGATTGAAGGCCGATGGCAAAAAGAAGATAGCTACTTTGAAGATGAAGAGCTGGTGGTAAAAAAATTAAAGTCGTTAGAGTACGATTTGAGCATGGCTGAATTTCTGGACAAAGAGTTTGATGGCGATGCGTACATTGAAATAAGACGATCTCTTACCGGTTATATAGAAGGATATTATGCTGCTGACCTTGACAGAACCAGTGCCAAAACATTTTTAACAGAATGGCAAAGTGAAGATGAACAGCAGTTTCGACCAAACAATGGATATGCCTCCTTATTACATTTTTTAAAAACCAAAATTGTTGAAGCCGGAGGTGAAATAATACTTTCGTCGATAGTGAAATTTGTAATCTGGAAACAAGGCCTGGCAGAAATTACCGATGAAAAGCTGAACGTTTTTACTTCTAAAAAAGTACTGATCACTGTTCCGACAGGTGTTTGGACAGCCGGTGAAAACGAAATGGGCGCGATTAAGTATAGACCCGGTTTGCCTCAAAAAACCGAGGCCGCCAATCAATTGGGTTTTGGCAGTGTAATAAAAATATTGATCTTGTTTACAAATGAATTTTCAAAACAGCTAAAACTAAAAAAGAAAGATATTGGCTTTATTTTCTCCGACGAAGCCATTGGCACCTGGTGGACCCAACATGCCCAAAAAACCAATTTACTTACAGGCTGGCTGGCGGGTCCAAAGGCTTATGAATTAAAAAATTCATCCAACGAAATAATACTTGACCGTGCTATAGAATCACTGGCTAATTTGTTTTTAATAAGCAGAAAAGAAATTGAAAATTCAATTTTAAAATCAAAAATCATAAACTGGACGGCCGAACCCTTTGCCCGGGGCGCTTACTCCTACTCGACACTTCAAACAGGTGCGGCACGATATATACTGGCTCGCCCGGTAGAGAATACGTTGTTTTTTGCTGGAGAAGCCTTATACAACGGCACCGAAACGGGTACGGTGGAAGCTGCATTTACCAGCGGCTTACAGGCAGCAGACGAAATACTAAAGACGATCAAAACCGGTTAATGGGTTTCCTGCTCCAGCCAAAATCGCCTTACTGCATTCAATTGGTCAAATGTCAGGGTCTTTTCCCACTCTTCATCCTTAGTGCCCTCATCCACGTAAGTAAAATGACTTTCGTCGCCATCATCGGGACGTAGCGCAAAATCATATTTACCTTCACCAGTCTGGCTGACTTTTACATGGATCCCGTCTTCTAATGTATACTCAATTGGAAATTTTAATGACATAATCGTAATTTTTAAAGTTATTATACCTTCAAGGTAATTGATTTTTATTGCAGAAATCTCTTAGACAATATAATCAAAATTCCTCAAACATTCTGATAGCAGTAAAGCCAAATTTAGACAAGCATTATTTCTAACTAAAATATTTGAACTAAATTTAAATGCGAAATGAGACGCGCTGAAGAAAGCCAAATTCAAAATAGACACAAAACGGTTTTCTTCAAAAAATTCTGACAAGAATTAGACGCTGTTTGGCTGGTTACAACAAAACCTCATCAATGCATTTGGCGCAAAAACCAATATTATACTTACACTTAAATCGATAGCCATTATGAAAAGTAAAAAGGACGAAGAGCAGGAGATGCCGGAAAACAACGAGGCTAAGAAAAAAGGGAAAAAGATTTGGGAAACGGATTTACCTGATAATCCCCACGACGAAGAGCGCATGAAGCCCGAAGAATTTACGCTTGACTTACCGGATGTTAATGAAATTCCCGGGCAGGAACATATACATGTACCCCGGATTTTAGAAATGCAGGACGTTACAATTGCCTCCGATGATGAAGAAGGGGTAAGTGTGTTTGGCAATGATGAAGATGATGAGCAGGAAAACCTGGCGGAGGTTGGAAACATTCCATCGTCAAAGTTTGACGACAATTTAATTGAAACGCTAACCGACGAAGACAGCGATGACGAAGACCTTAAAAAGGCAGGCCTGGACCAGGTTGATACGGAGGGCGCCCCGCTGAATGAAGGCAGTATGACGACCGACGTTAGCGGCGGAGACCTTGACACTTCGGGCACCGACGAAGACGATGCCATGGAGGAGATTGGTGAAGAAGATGAAGAAAACAATTTGTACAGCCTGGGTGGCGATAACAATGAAAGCCTTGAAGAGGATAAAGGGGAATAAGAATTTCCACTGACATATTAGGTGTTATGATCTTAAGGTGTGGCAGGCGCGGGCCTTAGAGCCAAAATTCTTTTTGTAAAAAAAAGAAAGTTTCCTTGGTTTTTAAGGGTTCATACCTATACGGCAATTATGCCAAATTTGATACCCATAAAAAAATTAATGACCTTAATATTTCCAACGAATAGCGGGCATCTAAAACTGCAATGTTACTGGCCAAAACCGGTGTACGTTTCAGGTTTTCTGATAAGAATTAGCGGGCAAATATTAAAGTAAAAGTTGTTCCGACGTCAGGTGCGCTTTCAATGGATATTTTGCCGCCCGCAGCTTCAATCTGCGACTTCATAATAAACAATCCCAGGCCCTTGCCTTCTTTTTCCTCGTGAAACCGTTGATATAGACCAAATACTTTTTCCCCGTGCCTGTCCAGGTCAATTCCCATGCCGTTATCCGAAAACTTTAATACAACGTTTCCATTTTCATCTTCAAAACTCCGAACGTCTATCAGTAACCTTCGACCGGGCAAATGGTATTTTATGGCATTCGATAATAAGTTTACAAAAATGCTCTCCAGGTAAATCCGATTAAAGACAATGCCTAAAGCCGAAAAATCCATTTGAATTTCGCCGCCAATTTCTAATAACGAACTGCTGAACGTTTGCAAAGCCTGCTTAAAGCTATCTTCTAAATTAACCTGGTTAAGATCAGGGTTTACCTGGTTTTTAATAATGAGTATATTGGTTAAATCGTCGATGGTGGAGTTCAATTGCCCTGCTGATATTTTTAGCATCTCAAGCATCTGGCTATTGTGCTCATCATTTTTATCAATCCGAAAAAGCGCCAGTATACCCTGAATGTTTGAAAGGGGCGCCCGAAGGTTGTGAGAAGTTATATAAGAGAACTGTTTAAGATCGGCATTGCTTTTTATTAGTTCATTCACCATCACTTCCCGCTCTGTCTCCACCTGTTTTTTGCTCGAAATGTCGCTCACCACACCATCTACCCGAACAAGTGTTTTTCCTCTCACAAATGGAATTAGGGTCAGTTCAATCCACCGCCATCCTTTTGATTTATTATTAATCCTGTATTGTGTGCATATCTCTTCCCTATTCTGCAATCTCTCGCCGTCACTTTCTACCACCGGCCTGTCTTCCGGATGAATAACATCGTACCACAAACGTGTATTTTCAAAAAATTTCTTAGCAGAATACCCATAAATTCGTTCGCATGCACTGGATAAGTAGGTGTATTGATTCGTTATCATATTGCGAGAGAAAAACCCGTAATTAACGCTATTCAAAATTCTTCCCAATTCAGCATGTGCATTTTCCAGCTCAGCAGTTTCATTTCTTAATTCACTTATTGCTTCCATCTTTTCGTCAATAATTTTACTTCGACTTTTTTCAAAATCGTTGTAGGTAGTATTAATATCATTTAATAAAGCTTCAAATTTTTCAGGCCATTTTTCTCCATTTAACAGGTATTTCTTAACCTGTTGCCGCAATATTTTATTCATAAACTTTGGTATGACTATTATCAGTTGCAGGCTGTATCACCCACTTTCAATGATTAGAAATGAAAAACATCTTCAATAGTAACACTTATATTGTAAAATATCTGTCTCAAAGTGCCTATTTATCAATTCATTTTAATCATCAGCAACTGGTTTCAATTCATATCTTCAAAGGCTGAGAACTATATCCTGGCATGGTCGGGCCGCCAGATTTTTATTTTTTGCTTAATTTGGCCGGGGGTAAAATTTTGTTGGATTGTCAAATTCACAAGGTCTTCAAGCTCAGCATCGTCTGCAAAACGCAAAGCGACCAATTGTTTGACTGTAAGCTGATTATCCAGGGTTTTACCGGTGAGCCTAAAAAATCTAAAATTTTCTTCAGCCCTTATGATACGGTCCTGGTTGCCATTTGCAAAACTGCGTACGTAATAAAACAATAATGCAAGGCTGAGGGACACTAAAAAGTAAAACACAGTAGTATGATGTATTCCATCATGTACAAGAAGAATAATAGAAATTAAAAGTGCGGATATAATTAGTAAACTTGTTACTACATGAAAACCAGGCACATAGCGGGAATGGTTTTCAAAACTTTGCTGTTTCATTTTTCGTTTTTTTAGGTTGTCAAGGGAAAAAAAATAACCTTCAGATCAAATTGTCCGCCAGGCAGAATGCTGGATATTGTTGGCGACAAATGGACTCTGTTGGTATTGAGAGATATTGTAGCCTTTAATTAATAAAAAACCTTTAAAGAAAATAGCTCAGATGCCCGAAAATATTGCCACTAATATTTTGTCGGACAGGCTTCTAAAATTGAAGCAGGAAGGATTGATTATTAAAAACAAGAGCGAAGCCGATAAACATGTCTATTATTACTATCCCACCCAAAAAGCAATTGACTCATTTTCTGTGGTTTTGGATTTAAAATATTGGTCAGAGAAATATTTATTTACAGAAAACGAAACGCCCACTTCAATTATGCCTTTAAGTTAGTAACCCAAAGTAAGTACAAATAGGTATGCCTAAATGCTTGCGAAGGTTCAAGCTTTAAGTCCCTGAGACGAACTTTGTTCTAGACCAATTGCCAGAACAAATCATTCTATTTGTAAAAACAAAAAAGGTGTTGACCAGGCGATCAACACCCAATAATCACGATTTCTTTTTAACAACAGACAAGCGGGTAAATTCGCTTCCATTAAACAACTTCGCATCATTTATATCGTTCGACTTGTGCCACTGCTCCAAATTGGTTTCAGTCACCAGTCTCCAAAAATTCTTGGTCTTAAGTTCTTCGTAATCGTTAAGCTTAACAAATAAGCCTATGATAGTATTTCGTTTTTTAAACTCAATTTTTACTGAAGGATTGTTTAATTGTTCTGTTTCGATAAACTTGGCAATTTGCTCAGGCAACATATTATTTTTTTTGTTTGATTGATTGCGGTAAAGCTAACAAAAATACTTTTGTAAGCACCCGGCTATTATTAATATAGCTGCCGAAGGTAAAACAACCATGCTAAATTTGGTGCAAAATGGACTTATATTAATGATCCAAAAACTATTAAATAGTATTTTTTTACCTATTTGTAGTGGCCGCGGATTTTGTTATGCCAACATAAACTCAGTTTTTCTATCATGATAAAAATTTACAGGAACTGTTTTCAGGGAAGCGGACATTGCACCATTTGACAAATTTCGGGCAGAAGAAAACCGGCAAAAGATGATTTGGTTTACCTGGTTTGCATTAAAAAATTTAAATAAACCTTTCACCCCCATCCGGTTCAGCGTGCAAAAAAGACAGCTGATTAGTTTAATTATAAAGAACACTAACTTCGGCATTCAAATATATGAATATGGCAGAAGCGCTTCTGATAGCAATAGGTACAAAAGAGGAACAATATCAATCAATTATACAGCAAATAAAAGGATTAATAAACGGTGAGGATGACCTTATAGCCAACCTGGCCAATGTTTCAGCCGCCTTAAAGGACCAATTTGGATGGCTTTGGGTAGGGTTTTATCTCGTTAAAAAATATGAGCTTGTTTTAGGGCCTTTCCAGGGGCCAATAGCATGTACCCGAATTAAGAAAGGCAGGGGCGTTTGCGGCGCCAGCTGGGAACAGGCCCAAACTATCATTGTTTCTGATGTTGAAAAGTTTCCAGGACATATTGCCTGCAGCAGTTTGTCAAAGTCTGAAATAGTAGTTCCTATAATTTCGGACAACGAAGTTTTAGGTGTTCTGGATGTTGACAGTGCCGGGTTAGACACCTTTGATGAAACCGATGCTTTTTATCTTGAAAAGATAGTGCAGCTTATAAATTTTTCTGAACTCGCGGCAGAAATAATCTGGAAAAAGAAAGGCGTACGCCAGCCATTTTAGACCGTTTGATAATCGATGGTTTCCCGCTGCTGGCAATTTGCCGGCACCTTTGCTTTTGTTTTAAAAAAAGATGGAGCAGCCGGGTGTTGTATGCACTTGTTGCATCCTACTTTTGCGGCCCATGTTTAAAGAGTTTTCCAGAACATTAAAGATCGCTATACCGCTCGTCATCAGCAACGTGTCTCAAATAGCCCTCGGGCTTATTGACAGTGCAATGATTGGCCCGATCGATTACCGACAGCTTGCAGCTTCTTCTCTGGTAATAAATGTTGTGGCTATTCCAATGGTATTAGGAAGCGGAATGACGATGGCCATTTCGCCACTGGTAGCTGCGGCAAACGGCCGGCAAAATGTATTCGCGGTCTCCAATATTTTTTACAATGGCTTTTTAGTTAGCGCTGTTGCCGCTGTGCTGATAGTAATTGCTATGATAAGCACTTCCGGATTGTTGTATAACCTGGGCCAGGATGAAATAGTGGTGGCCCTGGCCCTTCCCTATTACAAAATAATGATCTGGAGCATGCTGCCAATGTTGCTTTTTCTTGCTGCGAAACAGTTTAGCGATGGGCTTGAAATAACGAGGACCGCTATGGTTTTGTCGGTTGCATCGTTACCGCTGAACGCTTTTTTAAACTGGGTTTTTATTTATGGAAATTTTGGTATGCCACGGCTTGAACTGACAGGTGCCGGCATTGCCACACTTATTACGCGGATCTTAATTGCTGTCATCTTACTTATCGTGATTGCAAAGCACCGGGTTTACAAACCCTACATTGCGTTACGCGGTAAAGCATGGAAAGTTAGTGCCAAAACTTTTAGAGCACTGCTAAAGATCGGCTTGCCCAGCAGCTTGCAATATGGCATGGAATCGGCCGCGTTTTCAGTTTCTGGTATTATGATCGGATGGTTAGGGGCTACCGCGCAGGCAGCGCATCAAATTGCTCTAAACCTGGCCTCTGCCACTTTTATGGCCTCTTTGGGTTTATCGCTTGCGGCATCAATAAGAGTTGCCAATGCCTATGGGAGAAAGGATGAAGCACAAATGCATAGCATTGGCAAAAGCACCATTGCCGGTGGCCTGGTTTACGGATTGGTTTGCGGCATTTTGTTTATTGTATTTCAGCACAAGCTGCCTTACCTGTTTACAAAGAATGATGGTGTTGCTGCAATATCGACCACCTTGCTGGTACTAGCTGCACTGTTTCAAATTTCGGATGCCACGCAGGCGATTGGCGTAGGCCTTCTTAGGGGTAAGCACGATGTAAAAGTTCCTACCGTATTAGTAGCCATCGCCTATTGGGTAATTGGTATTCCGCTTGGCTATTACCTTGCTTTTACCCAAAATTTAGGCGCACCGGGTATCTGGATCGGATTTATTGCGGGCCTTTCTATTTCATCAATATTATTAAACACACGGTTTTTACAGCGAGCTAAACCGGTCAACGACATTGAATGATTTGTGACTCATTGCTATTGACTCACGTCAGCGCTCATTATGGAAACAGCAACACTATCAGTTTTTTTAGGTGTAAAATATTTGGCTTTAAAACTTTTGCTGTCGTTTGGATGCACTATTTCATCTTCCACCTGCTCGTGATTGGCTACCAAAGTACCTTGCCGGTAATACAAAAGTTTTATGCGAACATTTTTGTACGAGGTAATAGTTGCAGTGTTGGTTAGGTCGCCTTTCACTACAGTCTGGCCAATGATGTTTCGTTTATCCCGCGAAGTTATTGTTAGAAATTCCAATGGATATTTGCGTTCTCTTTCTGCCAGTTTTTCTTTGCTGGCTTCATAATTCTTTATCTCCTTTTCGCTGCTGCCTTTACTGCCGCACGATAACAATCCCAATAAAGCCAATAACAAAAGAAAATTTTTAAGCATAATGCACATATGATCGGTTCAAAGTGTTTGCCAATCAAATCTACCAAAGAAATTTAAAAGAAGGATTGGCAGGTATATGGTGCCAATAATCACACTCGATTTTTGGCATCCTTGTTTTCTTTTAATTGTTTGTCTGTTTCATTTGATTTTAATTTACACTAAAGTTGCTACTATGAATTATGGCAAGGTACCGGTTGATCAATTAAGCATGATTGATTTTACACTTGCCGAAGAACCCCTGTCAAACAGCCTTCATCTTAAAGGCAAAAAATACAAAAACCCGGCAGTTTACATTGGTTGCGCCAAATGGGCGAGTAAAGAGTGGAGAGGCAAAATATTTCCCGTCAAAACCAGTGAGAAAAATTATTTGGATCATTATGTGAACCAATTTAATACTGTTGAACTCAATGTCACCCGCTACAAAACCTATCGGCCTGAAATCTTTAATAAATGGGCGGACAAAGCGAAAGGCAAAGATTTTAAATTTTGTCCAAAGCTTACACAAAGCATTAGTAACTACAGCAGCCTGGTATTTGTGGATGATAAAATAAACCAGTTTTTAAATGGCGTGGTGACCCTGGGAAAGCATTTAGGGCCCGTATTTATTGAATTGAGCAACCGTTTTTCGCCGGCAAGAAAAGAAAACCTTTACCATTTTCTTGAAAATCTGCCACGCGACATCTCCTTTTTTCTGGAAGTGAGACACCACTCCTGGTTTGTTGAAGAAGCCGTAAGTAAAGAACTGGGCAGCGTTTTATCGAGGTTAAAAATAGGTTTCCTGATTACCGATAAAGCTGGCCGCCGCGATGCCGTACACATGCACCTAACCGTGCCCAGGGCATTTATCCGTTTTGCGGGCAACAACCTGCACCCTACTGATTACGTACGGATTAACGATTGGGTAACACGCATTAAATATTGGTTGGATAATGGCCTGAAAGAACTGTATTTCATCATACACATGCCGAATGAATCCCTTTCTCCGGAGCTGACTTTACATTTTATTGAAAAGCTAAATGCAGCATGCGGTTTAGAAATTTCAAGTCCGGTGTTTCTATTATAGATTTCGAATATCTTAAAAGGCTCTAAATACCATTCTTTAAAATATTCCAACTGATTCTGATTAATGTAAGTACCAGTGAAAATGAAAGAGGAATTTTGGTTTCCGAAAATAAGCCTTTCAGAGGGCAAAAGACGTGTCTATGGGTGCGTCCCAAATTCCCCCTGCTTAAGACACAACAAAAGCTGTATACACAAACCATTGCAAATAAATCAGTTGAAGATGGTGTATATATAATTGTCGCACCTCAATGGGGACCCGTTGGCGGTCAGGCGACCGCCAACGGCCTGCTGCGCCGCTGTTGGTCGCCTGACCAACAGGAGGAATTTGGGATGCACCCCGATAGGTTATTCGGCCGGCGGTACAGCAATGTCGGTTCTTCGCGTGCCCGCATACAATTCATACTCCAGCAGGCGGCAATCGATTTTACTGGTATAAAACTCAATGCGGCGCTTTGCCTTTAAGCCTATTTTTTTGGCAAGTTCCAGGTTGCCGGTAAAAATATAGCCGGTATAACCCTTGCATTTTTTCTTCAGAAAATCGCCCATACGTGCGTAGGTTGCCTGTAGCTCCCCTTCATCGCCCAGGCGTTCTCCATACTCAGGGTTAAAAAATACCACGCCGGTTTCACTGGCAGGCATAGGGGTGTCCTCAAAATCGCACACCATAAAATCTATATATTTTTCAACCCCGGCTGCACCAGCATTTATTTTTGAAATATTAATGGCGTCTTCGCTAATATCGGTGGCAATTATATTAAGGGCCGGCAGTTCAATGATCTGTTCATCCAACCTCAGGCGTTCTCTATCGTACAAATCATCCTGGAACCCCTTTATGTGCATAAACGAATAGTTTGAGCGGTATAGGCCCGGCCGGCGGTTTGTAGCCAGTAAAACCGCCTCAATGCCTATGGTAGATGACCCGCACATGGGGTTTACAAAAGGTGATATGTGGTCCCATTTTGTTGCCATGATGGTTGCCGCAGCAAGGGCTTCGAGCATGGGGGCTTTGCCTGGTATTTTGCGGTATCCATGTTTGGCGAGTGTTTCGCCGGATGTATCAATAAAGATATCGGCCATTTCATCGCGCCAGAATAAATGAATAACCGTTTGCTCAAGCGAGGGGCCGGTGTTGGGACGGTTGCCGGTTTCATCGCGCATGCGGTCAACAATGGCGTCTTTCACTTTTACGTTGGCAAAAAGTGAGTTGGAAATGGTGGGATGATCCACATTTCCGGTTACGGTAAAATATCCGCCTGCTGGTATAATCTCTTCCCAATGCATCTTCTTCAGCACTTCGTAAACCTCATTTATATGATTGGCCTCAAACTGCTGCAGCCCAAACAACACCTGGCTGGCGCATCGCAGGTTCAGGTTCAGGCGAATGCAATCCTGCAGACTGGCAAAAACCTCTATATAGGTTTGAAATGTTTTGACAATGGCGAAACCCAGTTCTTCCACTTCCTTTTGCAGGTAGGGAGAAAGCCGCTTATTGCAGGTGATGATGACTTTGCTTTTTTTATTAAAATCTAACATAGCTGAAGCCTCTATCCCTGCTTGTCCTGGTTTGTACAAGTCTGATGGGCGTTGAGGAGGTAATTTATAATTCGTAATTAAATAGGTGACAAATAAAAGGTAGATTTTTTATACCGTAAAATCCAAAACTATTACAATTAAAGAACCACATAAGCAAATTGTCAAATTACCCTCCATTTTAAGTAACAGATCAAAATGAGATAATAATCGCCATACACCTATTGTAAACGCTAAAAAAAAAATCGTGATCGTACATCTATAGGTTGCATTTTCAAATTGTCGCATCAAACAAGTGTTCGTCATTGCGCTGTGCCCCGTCCGAAAGCGGAGGAACCTTGCGTTCCGATAGTTATCGGAAGCGAGGCAATCCCTGGTAATTTGTCAACCTGATTATGCAGGGGGATTGCTTCCCCGCCCGAAAAAGCGGGGCAGGCTGTTCCTCCTCCGCCTTCGGACCAATCGTGTGGACACATTTTTTGCATGTGCTTTTTATTCGAAATCAAGCAAAGTAATTCTAAAATGAAAGACTTAAAATATCCCCGTATTGGGCTTCCTGTTTATAGAATACAAATCTAATCGATCATCCAGGCTCCATAGGAACCGCCTAAATGCATCAAAACAGGAAGCCCCTACGGAGCTTTAATCTGACATTACTATGTATTTTCTATAAACAGGATGGTCCTATGGAGCAAAAAAAGACTTTAGGAATGTGTTCACACGATAGGCCTTCGGACGGGGCACGGCGCGATGACGATGAGGTTTGAAACTACCTTCCAACAAATAAAAAGCGACAATTTTAAATGCACCCCACCTTCAGCAATTTAAATATTGGATTGTCCGATCCTCCTCAAACTTTTAATATCTAAGTTTATATCATCAACGTAAAAAAAAGAAAATCAGACCATTTTATGTACCGATTTTTTTATCGGTTCTTATTATAATTTTGATCTTTAACGAAGGATAAAAAATCATAAGTTACAGGCAACAGTAAACAAAGTATCCCGACCCTGAACTTTTCCAAATTTCAAACAAATCAAAAAGTTGCGGACACAAAAAGCTAAAAGTTGAACCATATGAGCAGGACATTTTTTGACATTGCAATTTCTCTCGACGGATTTATGGCAGGGGACCATCGCGGCCCTCAAAACCCCTTGGGCGACGGTGGTATGCAAATTCACCATTGGATGTTTGAGCAAGTGGCGTTCTGGGAACACCTTGGAATAGAAGACGGAAATGAAGATGGGGCTGATGGCACGCTGATCAGGCAAACAATCGCAAGAACGGGCGCCTATATAATGGGCAAAAGGATGTTTGAAGAAGGTGAGGCGAATTGGCCCGAAAATTTATTTAAATCGGATGTGTATGTTTTGACACACGAAAAAAGAGACCCCTGGGTTCAAAAAGGGACAACGACTTTTTATTTTATTAACGATGGCATTGAAAGCGCCTTTGAGAAAGCAAAGCAATCAGCAAACGGAAAAGATATAAGGATACAGGGTGGCGGAAACACCATTCAGCAATTTTTAAACGCCGGGCTAATAAATGAATTTTTCATTCATATTTCACCGATCATTTTGGGAAGTGGTATCAGGCTGTTTGAGAACATTGATAAGAATATATATGACGTCGAAATTAGTGAAGTCATACCCTCCAAATTGTCGACTCACCTGCGATACAAATTGACAAGAAAAGCATGACAACCTGCATAAAGC
>JBBRCW010000119.1:0-17748 GCA_038204535.1 Chitinophagales bacterium
TGGCCAGAGGTTTTAATAATGCCCAATCCATCTCTTAACCACTGCACCACAGCACCTGCAATAAACACACTTCCTTCAAGGGCATATTGCACTTGCCCGTTTATCTTCCAGGCAACGGTGGTCAGTAAATTATTTTTTGAAGCAACAGGTTTATCGCCTGTATTCATCAACATAAAACATCCGGTTCCGTAAGTATTTTTAACCATGCCAGGCTGGGTACACATCTGTCCAAAAAGGGCAGCCTGCTGATCGCCGGCAATGCCTGCTACAGGTATCTCGGCCGCCGCTATAAGCTTTTGCGTGTGGCAATAGACTTCGCTGCTCGATTTAACTTCGGGCAGCATAGACGCCGGGATGCCAAATAATTTCAGCAGGTCATCATCCCATTGCATGGTATGAATGTTAAACAGCATGGTGCGGCATGCATTGGTAACGTCGGTCGCATGCAGTTTACCATTGGTTAGTTTCCACAATAGCCAGGAGTCCATCGTTCCAAAGCATAGATCGCCATTGGCTGCCTTGGCTTTAGCGCCTTCCACATTATCCAATATCCATTTTACTTTGGTTGCAGAAAAATAAGAGTCAGTCACCAAACCTGTCTTCTCTTTAATCATAATCTCAGACCCATCTTTCTTTAACTGGTTGCAGTAATCTGAGGTGCGTTTATCTTGCCAAACAATGGCATTATAAATGGGTTGCGATGTCTTTCTATCCCACACCAGGGCAGTCTCCCGCTGATTGGTGATGCCAATAGCTTCTACATCGTGAATGGTTATACCTGCTTTTAAAATAGCTTCGGTAGCTACGCCCAACTGTGTTGACCATATCTCGTTGGCATCGTGTTCTACCCAGCCTGGCTTTGGAAATATTTGGGTGAATTCCTTTTGGGCTACCGAAATAATATCGCCCTGCTTATTAAAAATTATAGCACGGCTGCTGGTAGTTCCCTGGTCGAACGAGAGAATAAATTTTGGCATGGCAATCGTTTAGGTGTTCAAATTAAAGCAAACGCAATAATACTTGAAGAATTTTATAATCAATGAAAAGTTTGAAGAGACAATGATAATGGATCAGAACTAAAACACCCTTGTCCTCCTCTCCAATATTAAATTTTGCTGCAGGGCGGCAATGTTATTATTCTATAATATACCCTTTGGCCAGCTTTATAAATTCAGCCACCTGTTTATCTGCCCAATCGCTGTCCTGGTTTAATTCGGCAGCCATTATGCGGGCCACTTCAGCCGCCATTCGAATGCTCTCCCTGGCATCTAACAACAAGGCGCGGGTTCGTCTCGACAAAAAATCTTCCACTGTTCTCGCCATCTCGTTTTGCACCGCCCAAACTACCTGAGCCTTGTGAATCTGCAGGTCGGCGCTGATCCATCCGCCGGGATCTTTGTCCGCCATTTCCCTTATCATCGGCGCTTCACTTCCATAAAAATAAAAAGGATCATTAAAGTTTGTCTCTCCGCAATGCCCATGTATGGCAAGACCGGCCGTTACGGAGGAAGTCCTTTTCCAGTGCAATTTCTTTTCAATATCATCCACCATGTCTTCGCCCATTTTTCGATAGGTGGTCCACTTGCCACCTAGTATAGTAAACAATCCCGATGGGGACACAACGATCTTATGGCTGCGCGATATTTCTTTGGTCTTTTGACTCTGGCCCTGTGGAGCAGCCAGCGGCCGCAGACCGGCATAAACACTCAAAACATCTTTCCGTTCAGGTTTTAGCTGCAGATAATTGCCGGCCGTTTCCAAAATAAAAGCGATCTCTTTATCAAGGGCACGCGGCTCCAGTAAAGCATCATCAACGGGCGTATCGGTGGTGCCCACGATTACTTTGTCGTGCCACGGAACAGCAAACAAAACCCTGCCATCGCTTGTTTTAGGTATCATTAAAGCGTTGGATGATGTATAGAATTTTGTATCGAGCACCACATGCACACCCTGGCTTACGCGAATACTTTTCGGCTTTTCGGCATCATCCATTTTCAAAATATCATCCACAAACACGCCTGTTGCGTTAACAACCGATTTTCCTTTTATAGTGTATTGCGTTCCGGTTTCTCCATCAACAGCCTCCACGCCACTCACTTTCTGCCCATCTTTTAAAAGGCCGGTTACTTTTACATAATTGACCGCGATAGCGCCCGCAGCAACTATACTCTGGTACAGATTGATCGCCAGACGGGAGTCGTCAAATTGTCCGTCGTGGTAAAGTATTCCCCCTGCCAGCTTATCCGGAATAATACCGGGTAACCTTTTCAGTGTTTCTTTTCTTGAGATAGCCGAAGAATTGCCAAGGCTTAACCGGCCCGATATCCAGTCGTATAACTTTAGGCCGATGGTATAAAACCACTTATCAAAAAAGCTATAGACGGGGATGATGAATTGGGTATTCTTTACCAGGTGTGGCGCATTTTTATAAAGCAACCCCCGTTCAACAGTTGCTTCCCGTACCAGTTTTATATCGCCCTGGCCCAGGTAACGCACACCCCCATGCACCAGCTTGGTGCTGCGGCTGGACGTTCCTTTTGCAAAATCCAATTGTTCGAGCAACACGGTTTTATAGCCCCGTGTAGCCGCTTCAAGCGCAATTCCCAAACCGGTAGCGCCGCCGCCTATTACTATTACATCAAAGATTGTTGCGGTCGCCTGCAACTGGCTAAGTAAGTCAGACCTTTCAGAAAGACCGTTGGATTGGTTAAACATAACAGGTGTAATTTAACGACAGCTTTTGAGTTTTCAAAAAGGCATCAATTTCCAAATCATATCTAAGAGGAGTTTTTCCTGCGATTTTATACACCGCCAAAAATTGAAAAACCGCCATCAACACATATCATTGAACCGGTTACAAATTGCGATGCATCGCTTAACAGCCAGACCAACGCGCCTTTTAACTCATTGGGATGGCCAAATCTTTTAAAAGGAGTTTGCCTGATGACCAGATTGCCTCTTTCGGTAAAGCCGCCGGCTGGTTTGGTTAACAGGTTGCGGTTTTGTTCGGTAAGAAAAAAGCCGGGCGCCAATGCATTCATTCTGATCTTATCGCCATAGCGGTTAGCCAATTCCACAGCAAACCATTGAGTATAACAATCAACAGCAGCTTTTCCCATATTATATCCCAGCACCTTTGTGATGGCCCTTTTTGAATTCATTGAGCTGATGTTGACAATGCTGCCCCTGCCGGTATCAGCAATGGCCTTTCCGAACACCTGGGTAGGGTATAGTGTACCAAAACAATTGATGTCCATCACCCGGCGCATGCCTTGCAATTTAATCGAAAAAATATCTTCGTCAGGTTGCAGCACACCATCGGGCATGTTTCCTCCTGCCGCGTTTACCAAACCATCAACCTTACCAAATTTTTGAAGCACGGTATCTAATGCAGCTTTTAACTGATCTTCATCCAGCACATCGGCAACCAAAGCAACCGCCTGGCCGCCTGTTTTATTTATATCGGCTGCGCGTTGTTCAGCAACCTCTCTGTTGCGCCCCAAAATACCCACGGAACCACCAGCCTCAACAATGCCATTTATAAAAGCACTACCCAAAATACCGGTACCGCCCGTTACAACGATTACTTTGTCTTTAAGTGAATAAGGATTTTCCATGTCTGTTTTCTATTTTCTGTATTATTTGACCAGAAAATTAAGAACTTCATTTTAAACACCGGCGTTATTACTTGCTTACTATGAAAAATAATCTGCAACCGGGAGCAAAAAAAGGTGGGCTGCGTTGTAGCCGGTGGGAATTACGCCGTCAAATATTGCTTCGCGAATAGCGCCTTTAGTTATTCTCACGTTTCGGCCCAAAGTCTTGTGTGCTGTCATGAGACCCGGCATTAACCTGAATGCCGGGGTCCCTTCTCGGAGACCCCAACAAGACACAGGTTTTGTTTGCCTGGCTTGGTGCGAAGGCATCTCTGTCTGGTTATATTTTTTCAATGATGGCTATTTCTTCTTCGGTCAGGTTGTAAAGTTGGTAAACCAATTGGTCTATTTGGTATTCAAGGTCTGTTGTGGCAGCTTGCTTATTTTGTTTTCTTTCATTTATTAATTTTTCTGCCAATTGCGCTAATGTCGCTTTAGTATTTTCGTTTGCATTTGGATTTGGAATTTGCTCAAAATATTGAGGCTTCACTTCTATATATCCACCGCTTCTGATTACACAGACACTCTTTAAAAAATGCCAAACCACTTTGGAATTTAGAATTGCTAACAGCGATTTTTCATTTGATGGAAGAAAAACTGCTGGTGCATTCAAATAAACACCAGTCTCATCAAAAGCGAACTTATTTGTGTTTTGAAGGTTTGGAAAAATGATTTTTGGTTTTTCAAATAAATCATAATAGGCACAGTTTCTTAATTCCCACCAAAACTCTCCTTTGTCGAATCGTTTAATTGCTTTTTCCCTGAATGGTTCAAGATGCCTGAAGATTTCGGGATATACTTCCTTCATCTTATTAAAAGCTGCATCTTCACTTAATTTGCCAAACTGTTTAGCTGTTGATTTGCTTTCAAAAACAATCATCTTTTTAAATGATACCGGTGTCGCCCACTTTTTTAAATCTTTCCCATCGTAAACGTCTTTTAATTCTGCATAATTTCCCAAGTCACCTTGGGTTACAAATGCCTCATTTAATGCAGTTTTAATTCCGTAGTAGCATTTTCCGAAAAGCTCTCTTAATGTCTTGTGCTTTTGAATTTTTGCTAAAATATTTTGCTCAAATGAGTTGATGAAATTCCAAGCTGACGAATTGAGTTTTACTTGATTTACTTCGACAAATACAGTCTCGTTGTATAATAATTCTTTGTCGTAGAAATTACTTTTTGTGTATTTAAAGAATTTAAAATTGTTTTTATTTGTTGATTTTTGAACAATTAAAATAATCGGATATGTTGTTGCTTCTTCAAAAACCACCACATCAGTGAAATCAATATATCTGTCGAATTTGAAGTTGTCTGTTACAAATTCCCTCAACATCTTTCCTGCCGTGGTTTTTTCAAACGTATTGTTGATAAATGAAAAGAACCCTTTTTCCCGCAGTATTTTATGGCTTAATTCATAGAAGTATGAAAAAATGTCACCACCTGCTGTAAACACTTTATAATTGCTTAGAAGATGATTTTTAAATTCTCCAAGCTCTTCCTGCCTTATATACGGCGGGTTGCCAATCACCACATCAAAGCCTACAAAATCACCGTCATCATTCAACACTTCGGGAAATTCAAAACGCCACTCAAAAGCATTTGTAAAAATCTTGTTGGCTTTTATTTCATCAATTTTTGCATTAAGCTGTTGAATTTCTTTTTCCAATTTTTCCTGCTCAGCTTTACGCTTAGTTTCGATATTGTTTTTCTTTTTTCCATACGGAACTTCAGGTTCAAAAAGAAAAGTTCCGGTAAACCGGTGATATAGTTCACTGGCCAGTTTATCTAAACGTTTCTTAACGGGGTCGTTAATTCTGATTTCAGTAGAAAAATCTTGTTTTATTCCAAGTATGAGCCTTTCCATTTCCTGTTTCTGTTCCTTGCTTTCGGCATTGCGGTAGGTGTCGACAGCTATACGGTAACTGTCAATTGTCCACTTGCTTTTTTTCAGTGCTTGTTTCAGGTCGGCATCTATGGCAAACCGGCTCACCAAACTATTTCCGCATTTTATGTTAATGTCGATGTTGGGCAACGTTTCGAGTGAAGAAAAGTTGCTTTCGGGGGTATAGAAAGCGTTTTTTAGCAACTCTATCCACAAACGCAAGCGGCAAATTTTTACCGAATTGGGGTTAATATCTACTCCGAAAAGGCAGTTTTCGATAATGGTTTGTTTTTCGTGAAAAACAGACTGCTGAACTATTTGGCGCTCAGAGAGCTTGCTGGCCTTATAGGTAAATGTGTGGCCCCCGAAAGTCTGCTTAATGGTTTTTTCGTTTCTGGGAGCTGGAGCTAAATAGTAAAACACTTCACCCGTTTCCTTATCTGTAATAAACAACTCATCGTTCGCAACTTCAACCAAATAATCCTTGAGAGGTCTTCCTTCAAAATCACATAAAATGCCAAGGTCATTTTTTACAGCAATCATTTCATTGAGTGCAGAAACCAAAAAATGTCCTGAACCAACGGCTGGGTCGCAAATCTTGATGCTGTTTACAATCTTGTTGGCTTCTTTTCGGTCTTCAATTTTGTCATACAATTCTTTGATGTTGGTGCAGTTCCATTTTTTGGTTTCGTTGAATTTCTGCACAACGGCTTTGCGAATGGTTTCGCGGCACATATACATGGTAATAAAACCCGGAGTGAAGAAGGAACCGTCTTTGTAACCGTTTATTTTCTCGAAAATTAACCCAAGAACCGAGGCATTGATAAGCGTTTTGTTGTCTTCCTGAATTTCTTCCGAACCTTCGCCGCTAAAATCGTAAGCATTCAAAAACTCAAACAAATATTCAAGAGTGGTTAAATCTCCTGTTCTCTTTTTGCCTTTTTTGTCCTTGAGAACAGTAAAAGAAATAACCGGAATAGTTTTATCATCCTTCAGGTTGCTGATAAACAATGTATCCTGCTCAATGTCCGTAGGCTAAAAAAGCGATGAATTGAGATAAGGAACTTTCTCAAATACCTTTTTCACATCTTCGTTTCGTTCGTTGTACCTGCGAGCCAATACCTGAAAAAATAAACTGTTCAGGTCGTCATAGTTTTTGATTTTGTCAGGATTGAGAAACGAATAGGATTTGTCACCTTTGTGATAGGTGATGAGTTGTGCTTCCAACAACTTTAAAAACAAAATGCGGTTAATCCAGGTAATGGAAAGTTCAAGGGCAACATTAAAAAGCCTTTCCTGTTGTGTGACTCCGAATTGGCCGGGTTTTTCCAATCGGCTCAATTTATCCAGACTGTCAAGCTGAATGATTGCATCTTCGAGAATTGTACCCGAGTGCCTTTGGCCCGGCTTGTTTCGTTCAATCAGTTTTTTGCTCCCTTCCCTGGTTTCTGTCAAACCGATGATGTGCAACAACTCGCTGTAAAAGCGTTTGTCAAGACTGTTGCTGTCGTTGGTAAACGGGAGTTTTAAAAGATGTTCCGGCGATAAAAGTTTGAATAAGGCGATCAGCACCTTATCATCTGCCTTGTCAACATTGCGAAGTGGCTTTTGATAATCCTGAATATTAAAGTATGTAAACTCTATTTCTGCTGTGATGTTAGCAATAAACGGTTCGGCAATTTGCTTATAGAAAAAATCTGTTTTAGTGTCTGCCAAACGTCCGCCTTCAAAGTCGTTGAATTGCTTAACAAGATTATTGTTTTGAGCAAAAAGTCTGTCGAATACGGTAGCGTCAAAAATAAACCATTCATTTATGTTGGTTGCCACCAAATGTTTTACTTCAAGGTTTTTATGGGTAATTCTCTCTCGTAAATAATAAAGAACCAATTCCTGAAACGCTTTTGTGTTCAGTTTTGAAATCATATGGTTAGGGCTATCGCCTTCAGTAAACGATTTTATCATTTCAGTTTTGTTGGTCGGTTTTTTGGCTTCGATGATAACACCAACAGAACTTTTAGCTGTGTTGCCATTATGAATAACAAGGTCGTTTCTACCTTTGGTATTTATAAAATGGTTTGGGTCGTACCAGGTTTTCTTTAAAAAGTCAATGACAAGGTTTTTATGAAACTCTTCGCTTTCAATATCATTTGTCCTGTCGAGTAACTGTATAAGGTTGGTTTTGAAACCTTCAATTTCAGTTCTGTTAGGTTTTACTTTTAAGAAGGCTTTGTTTAGTGCCTTTTTGGGTGCCTGTTTTATTAATTTCATCTGTTAGTTACAGTCAATTTTGATAATCGGCAATTTAAGCATTTATTGTGGCGTTACCTGTCGCTTGTGGGTAGGTAAACACCGGCTTTATTACTTGCTTACTATGAAAATAATCCGCAACCGGGAGCAAAAAAAAGGTGTTTGCATCTGTGTCAAAAACCGGTGGCGCCTTATTTGAAAACCTTTTAAGAACATAAAGTACTAGTTGCTTATACCAATCTAATCTGCAATAGACTGCACCACCACCAACCAGGCTATCACAAAAATTTAAAGCACATAGGTTACATTTACGAAAAACAAAATAATATGCTGACACAAATAAATCCAAAATTGCCGATGCGGAACAAGGCCGCTACCAGGGATTATTACCTGGACAAACTGGGATTTAAAGAATCTGGAAGTGCAGACTATGACGGCTATTTAATGGTTGAAAAGGACCATATCCAAATTCACTTTTTTGAATTTAAGGAGCTTGATCCCAAAGAAAATTATGGACAGGTTTATATTAGAACAGATGATATAGACAAGCTTTATCAGTCATTGCTCGACAGGAAAGTAAGTATTCATCCGGCAGGCCATTTGCAAATTAAACCATGGGGGCAGAAAGAATTTGCCCTCTTAGACCCCGACAATAATTTGCTGACCTTCGGGCAAAGTGTCTGAAGGTGATTAAAAAATAAGTTCGGTTGGGAACCACAGAGGCATTCCGGTAACCAGCGCACAGGCTTTAACTTATTTCGTTTTTTTGATCGAATAGCAGGTTTATATTTTGCTCCGGCGAGGATCAACATATATTTGGACAGGTATTAATTTAGTTCCGATTTCCCGGAACTTACCTATCGTGCTTAATACTATGCAGCGAATAGTTCCATAGCACCAATCGTTCCTATGGAACGACAATACATAATTTCCAATTTTTTCTTCCGATGGAACATGAAGAACCATTACAATTTTCACCTTCAATCTTTGATTGCCACCGCTCAACTGCAGTTGAGATTCAGTTTTTAAAGTGGGAAGGAAATCGCCGAACCGTCCCATAGGGACGACTGGTGGGTAGAAAATATCGCCTGCGAATTGTTGATAGCGTTCCAGCGGAACGCCTCGTGCTTAAACAAGAACGATTATCGTTATTCGCATTATTCGTTGGGGTGGAACACATTTACGACACTCTTTTTCCCGCTGATTTACGCTGATTGTTTCGCTGATCTACACTGATTTTATGGCTTTCTCTGCGACCATCTGCGGGCAACATCTGCGATGATCTGCGGGAAACTCTCTCACGACGGAGATTGAAGCAGTAATGACTAACTGTTTTTGGCTGAAAGGGTTTCAATATCATAGTGATGATCAAAAAATTCATCGCACCAAAGGCAGATGTTTTTCAGATCCTTACCACGTTCTAAGGCAAAGGCTTCGGCTATGCCGATTGTCTCTCCCATTTTGTAAGGTTCGCCATTGTTTAATTGCTGAAATACTGGGGATGAGGTCATTCGCTTCAGCACATCGGCCACCTTGTCTTTTCTGGCGTCGCCAAGCGGATATTTTGTACCAGGGCAACAGGGATTGATGGCCCAAAGCTGGATGCTGATTTCCTGCACAGCGTCGGCGTGACCGCCCAAAAAATTTCGTGCCCCTGATAATATGCTGCAGAAATTATGTTTTGGATCCTTCAGCCAAATATCGTTAGTCATGGCCCGGCCACGTGCCCAGTTGCCACCCAACCACATTTCTTCGTTGGCGCCAAAATACGTATAGGTAATCCACGAAGGATCCAGTTTACCAGTGGACTTTTCGCCCAGTGTTATGTAAGGCATGGCATCCATCATACCCCGCGAATCAAACAGTTTCTTCAATCCGTCCAGCCTGGCGCCCGCATGTTTATGAAAGCGATCGAGGCTGGCGATGCTCACACTTTTTACCCCCTTGCTTAACAGGGTGTCCAGAATTTGGTCGGTCATCAAATCACCGTTTGTTTGCAGTGTGATCTTTTGATCGAACCCATATTTTTCTGTCAGCGTATCCAATATCAGGTACAATTGTTTTCTTTCGGCTAATGGCTCCCCTCCGCTTAAAATAATCTTCCCAATTGTATCAGGCATATTTCCGATTATGTTCACACATTCTTCGTCGCTGATACGTTGGCCATGCGGGCCTGAATTGTTGTAACAATGCCCGCACTTATCGTTACACAATTGCGTAAAAACCCAATACACCTGCTCACAATGATTAAAATCTTCCTTCATATTTTATTTTAAAGCGTGTTCCAAAACTGCACCTCGTTTAAAACACCGGTTCGGGGATCGTTCATAAAATGCTGCTTACTTTCAAATAGCTGCAGTTGCCCGTTTTCCATATAAGCCATTGTATCTCCCATTAACAACGCTTCTTTCAGGTCGTGGGTTACAAACAGGGCGGTTATATCAAACTGCTTTGCTATCGATTTATATAGTTGCTGCATATTGCCTCTTGTTTCAACATCCAGGCTGCTGAATGGTTCATCCAATAATATCAAACGGGGATTTATAATGAGCGCCCTTCCAAAAGCCACCCGTTGTTTCTGACCGCCCGATAATTGGTGAGGCATCTTTTTTAGCTGATCGGACAGTTCAAGCCGCTCACCCATTTCATTTACCTTTTCAACTACATCTTTTCCACTCAATTTACGTATTCTTAAACCAAAGGCAATATTTTCAAAAACCGTTAAATGAGGAAAAAGCAAAGCCTCCTGAAACAGATATACGATATTTCTTTCGTTCGGATTTTTATGCGAGACATCAACACTATCCAGCACTACGCTGCCTGCATCCATCTGCTCAATACCTGCAATTAACTTTAATAATGTCGATTTACCGCAGCCACTCTTACCTAGTACGCTTAATGTACAATGAGCGGGCAACGAAAAAGACACGTTTTGCAGCACCGTTTTGCCGTTATATTGTTTTGCTATATGTTGAACATTTAAGAACAAGCGCCAAAAATTGAGGGTTTATCTTTTAATTAATTAAAAATTCTGAATTGCATATTTAGCTCCGCTGGTATTCACTACTCTCGACTCTCTACTGACTACTCACCAATCACAACTCACAACTCACCATTCACCCCTCACAACTCACCACTCACTATTCACTATTCACTTTTCACTATTCGTTTTTCATTGATATAATACCTCAATCGTTCTAGAACACCATCCAATTCAATAAACGTTTTCCAGGGAATGCTGAAATAAATTCAGCATGACGGCATCTCTATCACTGTTCACTATTCACTAATCGTTGTTTACTTTTCACTATTCGTTTTTCATTGATACAATACCTCCAATCGTTCTAGAACACCATTCAATTCATTAAACTTTTTCCAGGGGATGCTGAAATAAATTCAGCATGACGGCATCCCTATCACTATTCGTTGTTCACTATTCACTAATCGTTGTTTACTTTTCACTATTCGTTGTTCACTCTTCACTATCCGTAATTCATTGATACAATACCTCCAATCGTTCTAGAACACCATTCAATTCAATAAACGTTTTCCAGGGGATGCTGAAATAAATTCAGCATGACGGCATCCCTATCACTATTCGTTGTTCACTTTTCACTAATCGTTGTTTACTTTTCACTATTCGTAATTCATTGATACAATAACCCCAATCGTTCTAGAACATCATTCAATACATTAAACGTTTTCCAGGGGATGTTGAAATAAATTCTGCATGACGGCATCTCTATCACTATTCACTGTTCACTATTCACTAATCGTTGCTTACTTTTCACTATTCGTAATTCATTGATACAATAACCCCAATCGTTCTAGAACATCATTCAATACATTAAACGTTTTCCAGGGGATGCTGAAATAAATTCTGCATGACGGCATCCCTATCACTATTCACTGTTCATTACTCCATACACTCACCACTCACAACTCACAACTCACAACTCATTATTCACTATTCACTATTCACTATTCGTTATTCACTACCCTCCCCCTGCCGAAAGATAAATTTTTTATTGAGCCACAAAAAAATAACCGGCGGAAGTATGAGCAGACAGCAGCTCAAAGCGGCATAAAAAATATTGGCCTCCGTAACAAACTGGTACACCTTAATGGTCAGGGTTTGCACTTTACCATAGCCAATAACGCTGGTCAATCCATACTCAAACCAGCTGATTAAGAAAGTCTGAAAAAAACACACCAGCAGCATGGGCTTTGCCATTGGCAGAATAACTTTCCTGAATGCAAAGGCGCTGCTTCCGCCCAACGTACTGACCAGGCTCTGGTATTGCTGTATTCGCCGGTTCCAGAAGCCGGTAAAAAAGATGGTACTATAAGGAAATGCAATGATCAATTGTGCCAGCACAACACCCGCAACAGTACCTGCCAGGTTCATCTTTATAAAATAAAACTTTAAACAGACGGCTAAAATTACAGGCGACACCACAAACGGAAGATAAGTCAATAACAATAGCTGTTTTTTGTTGGGATGATAAGCAATCCACTGACTGGTAACAAAACCGGCCATGGTAGCCAGTATTGCAATGCTTATGGCAATGGCCAGAGATAGCAAAAGGCTTTGCGTATTACTGTTGCCCGTTAAAAGGTCTGTCCAGTTAGACGTGGTCAGACTTTTAGGAAACAAATCGGGAAACCGCCAGTTTGCAGTAAACGACAAAATAAACAACAGCAATACCGGCACTGCGCACGCCACCAAAACCATCAGTTTAAACAGGATTTGCTTTCTAAACATCGTAAGCTATTTTCCGATTTCTAAAAAGCAAGGCTATCAGCGTCAAAACAAAAAAAGTGTACAGCACGGCAATCGCGTAGCCCTGTGGTATATCGTACAAATTAAACTTCTGCAGTTTTCTTACCGCCAATACCGAAACCATTTCGGGGCTAGATCGCCCCAGCAACACTGGTATTTCGTATGCCCCAAACATAAAAATAAAATACAGCACTATGGTGGGGAAACCTTTGTGTAGCAGCATAGGCACAGCCAGCCTGAATGTTGCCTGCCTGGCATTTGCACCCAGGCTTTTTGCCAGTAAAAGGTAATCATCCACTTTTTCGGTTTTATACATATTGGTTAACAATAAAATAAAAAAAGGGCAGCTCAAAAATACCTGGGTAACTATAATGCCAATGCCAAAACGGTCGTTAATAAGATCGGGGAAGCCACCTACTGAGTCCGTTAAATTCAAATTATAAAACAGCCTAGATAATATTCCCGCTTTCGATAAAAACTGAAAAAAGAAAAACGCCGCTACCATAGCCGGAAAGGCCAATGGCAGGTAAATGACATAAGAAAAGATGCCTTTGGTAAACAAACCGCGCTGTTTTATAGTTACCCACAACGCGAGCCCCACAGAAATAATTACCGCTGCCAGCGACAATGCAGCACTATACAAAAACGAAATAACTGTTTGCCCATCGTTAAAAACTTTTTGCCAGTTAAGCCAGGTAAATTCATTTTGCAGCGCGCCGGTTAAACCCAGGCTATACAGCAAGGCATACCCAACGCCGGCCACCAACGGTATTACCGAAAACACCAGTAACAATATGGACGCCGTTATATTTACAGGTCGCAACTTCATTAATTGGCTTCAATTACTTTCTTTCTAAAATCTTCGAACACCCGCAGCATATATTGTGGCTCAGGCTCGTTAATGCTGTGGCTCTTTAGCCGGGCTGCGGTAATACCATATTGCCTGCGGGGCAATGAGTCGAATTTGGCCTGCCATTCTTTGGGCAGTTTGTCATAAGCCAGTACAGTACGGCTGCCCCATAACGTAATGTCGTTCTTTTTTACCTGCGCCTCCGGCGATATCAAAAAATTACAAACCACCATAGCCGCCTCTTTATTTGCTGAGTTAGCAGTTATACCCACATAATGCGTATTGTGAATGGCACCGGCCTGCAGTATAAATGCTTTTGCTGTTGTAGGAAAAACCCCTTCGGCTACTTTATTGTCAATATCGGCATCGTTAAAACTGCTGGTAAAATCCAGTTCACCATTGCTGAACATTTGCGATATATTGGTATTACCCGCCGGAAAAGTTTCGCCCTGTTTCCAAAAATTTTTCTTGTTGGTATTGATAAACTGCCACAGCTGTTTCGAAAGTTTATTGTACTTCTGTTCATCAAATTTTCCGTCGAGTTCTTTGCTGCCGCCAGCCAGTTCTGCCAGCCAGGTTTTTAATAAAGTCATACCGTTAAAGTCAGTTGCCAATGTAAAACGGCCGGGATGCTGCTGCCAATATGCCTGCCACTGCCCCATACTTACCGGCGGGTTCGGTGTCTTGCTGCTGTCGCAGATAAGGTAATAGAACGATTGGCCCCAGGGCGTTTCGTACCCATTTATATCCTGCTGAAAATCGTACCGTATTACAGGGTTTTCAAAATCAACATACACGCTGTTGGGTAGTTTATCGGTATAAGGACCATACAACGCATCTATCTGGCGAAGCTGGTAAAAGGTTTCGCCGTTTATCCAGCACAGGTCAATTTCTCCCTGCTGTTTTCCGGCCTCTTTCTCGCTCATCAGGCTGTTTACAATATCTTTTCCCTGGCCGGGCACCATATTCAGCGTTATACTGTACAGTTCTTTTAATCGCGGCACAACGTATTCGTTCATGTACCGGTTAACTTTTTTATCGCCCTGGTACATCATCATGGTAACAACAGCACCCTTTGCATTGGCTTCAATTTCGGGCCATGATGCTTCGGCCAATCCGTTATCGGTTTTTGCCTCGTGCCTGCAGCTATTCAGAAAGATAACTGCCACTGCCATCCATATTATCCTGACTAAAACTTTCATTCTTTTTCCTTCTTTCTAAAATGAGGCAGACATTTGTTTGCGCAACAAATGTCTGTAATAAAATTTCAATATTATTTTTTGGATGACGGGCAATTTAACTTCCATTAAACATTCTTGCGACGCTCCATTCAACAACCAATCTTTGGGCAGCAATCTCAATTATTTTTTAAGCATGTTAGCCAAAAAAATACTGAAGAAGTATCTGCGACCCGGTAAGCCTGGCTGCTAAAATCCAACAATGAATTAGCAATAATCAACGGCTAATGGTGCCTTGCTACAGACTTGCAAAGTTTCCCCGCCTTTTCAAGGCGGGGACCGATTTTATGCGCAGCATAAAATCAGGGGTGGTTAAACTCCGCTTTAATTATCAAAGGCCGGTATCCTATGTTCTAAAAATAATAATTCACACCCATTTGAAATTGCCTGGGCGGCCCATAGCTTCTGCGAACTAATAAACCGCTGCTGGCCGGGCCGTTTTGAATTTGATTGCTGTTTAAAGCATTGTTGCTGTACCCGCTCAGGTTAGCGGTATTAAAAACATTAAAGCAATCCACCCTTACCTGCAGGCGTGCCTTACTGGCCAGGGTAAAGCTATATTGGGCCGCGGCGTCCACGTTATTGCTCCAGGGCAAACGGTCACTGTTACGGCTCTCGCCAGGGTGGCGGTCGTTATTACCGCTATAGTTGGCGCTAAATGCACGGCCATCTCCATTAAGGTCCGAAGTTCGTAAGGGTATGCCATTACCAGTAACAACACTTCCGTTGTTATAAGTTGCTACGGCCGTGCCATCGGGCACCCGGTTAATAGGCATGCCGCTTTGTATAAGGGCACTTACATCAATACTTAAATCTTTTAACGGGTACCAAAAGAATGATCCATTAAAAATATGGGTGCGGTCGTTATTGGTGGGACCCCATTCTTTGTTCCAGTTATTGCTGTCTTGTGCCTTAAAATTTATACCCTCGGTATTTGCCCTGGCAAAGCCCATGGTATATGTTAGGCGATAAGCATACTTGTCATTTCCCTGGTCTTTCTGGTAGTTAACACTTAAGCCAATATACCTTGCCCTTCCCTTGCTTTCACTCATACTCACCGCACGTGCTATCCCTCTTAAAGTATCGCCGTTTACGAGGGCATAATTCCCTTTTACATCGCGGTATATAGGTATGGCGCGGGTGCTGTCGGCCGACGCTGCACTTCGGGCTACAATATTGTTTGGGTTAATGGTATAAGCGTACGGAGCAGGTGCATTCAGGTCGCTCAGGCGAAAAAGATTGTGCACGTCCACCAGCATGAGGTCAGTATAAAATAATTTGTCATCATCAATCTGCACCTGGTAACCAATGGACGCCTGGTGGCTGTAGGGGTTTTGCCAGCCATTTGGATTCATGATGCGCAACTCGTTCGCAAATTGTTTGCCGCGGTTAGCCTGCAACTGCGCTGATACCGGACCGTTTAAATAGGAAGCCCCCTGCACATTCGCTTTTAAATTTCCATCGCGTACCAGGTTGTTTATATTGGCAGAAGCCGATATAGCGCCTTTGTTTTGCAATGCAGCAATTTGCGCTTTGTAATTGGCGCTGTTTGAAGTAAACTGCAGGGCATCGCCATAAATGGTGTACAAAATTTTGTCGTAATAAATGCCATAGCCTCCACGAAGCACACTATGATCGGTAAGCTTATAATTGAAATTTACACGCGGGCCAACGTTGTTGTAATCGCCCTTTGTGCTTCCGCTCTTCGATAGATTGTCATAGTCCCAGCGAAGGCCAAGCGTAACATTGAGTCTGCTGTTTACGCTCCAAAGATCTTCAACGTAAGCGTATGGCCGGTTTTGAGTGGCCCCAAATTTACCAGGGCTCAATTCAACGTCGAGGTTTCTTACCAAAGCATCATCCGGAATGTCTTTGTAGCTAAGGCCGTTGTTGGCACCTTTGCCCTTTATTGCATCTAGCTGCGCCTGGGTAAGCTTAACTGTATAGTCACCTAAAGGATTGCCGCCGCCCAACAAAGATTGCCGCGAGCTTATAATACCAATCCCAAATTTTATATTGTGGTTATTACGCACATAGGTAAATTTTTGTGCTACCTGCAGGGTTTTCTCGTTACTAATATATTGCGAGCCGGGACTACCCAGCCGGGCCAGTGTTTTTTCGGTGGGGCCTAAAACAGTTACTGTAGGCAAGCCGGGGTTCATAGGCCTGTAATAATTCCATAAATAGGTGGAATATTGCACGTCGGTTTGAGATGAAAAATTGCCGCTATTATACGAATTTTGAAGTGCCACTAATGTTCCGTTGCGGTCTTGAATCAAACCTTGCTCTGGAAAAATAAGATCGCCATCCACCCCGCCACCTTGCTTTTCGATCGTTACCTTACCGGTATTTACCCGCACGGTCGATTTAAATTTCGAACTCCAGAACTGGTCTATTTTGCCCGACAATAAAGTAAACTGATTGTTACCAGGCACACTGGCAGCAACACCCAGGTCATTCGATATTAAGGCATAATCCTTTTTATCAAATGTTTGCTCCGCATTTATATAATAGAAGGTTTTGTTTTTAATAATGGGGCCGCCAACTCCGGCGCCAAACTGGTGCCGCTGAAATCCATCTTTTACGGCATTGCCGGTTAAATCGCGGGTAGAATATTTTGGGGTGCCATCCGTTAATCTCCCTGGCCTTACCAGGTAATACGCTTCGCCTGTAACATCGTTGCTGCCGCTTTTTGTGGTTACATTAATAATGCCATTATAACTGCCGCCATACTCCACCGAGTAGTTGCTGGTTAGCACATTAATATTCTTGGTAAAGCCCACCGTCATAGGGAACTTAGGCTGGTTAAGCACTGCCTCAACGTTTTCTAATCCATCGATCATATAAATGGATGACTGTGTGCCAAAGCCATTAATGCTAATATTGTTGCCTTCGGTAAAAGTGGCGGTGGCCTGTGCTACATTGGGCAACCTGTATAATGCACGGCTTATATCTCGTCCCTCTATCGGCAGTACCCTAAGTTCTTTAGCCGTTAGTTCAGAAGACACCTCGGCGTTTATGGTATTGATTTTTGCTATCGACTTCGATCTTACGGTTACATCGTCCAGCGTTCTTGTTCTTTTGGTTGCCAG
>JBBRCW010000120.1:0-17728 GCA_038204535.1 Chitinophagales bacterium
ACCGATTTTATGCGCAGCATAAAATCAGGGGTGGTTAAACTCCGCTTTAATTTTTTCTAACACCCGGGTGATACCTTCAAACGCCCACATGTTTTAGTATCTAAAACATTCTGTCCCCATCTTTGAAAAGGAGGGGAAACTTTTGCAGGCAGGTTTACGGTCTGGTAAAAGTTCAATTTTTGGGAATGTATAAGCCCCCCGGCCTGACAGGTGTGCGACACCCGTCCGACTGTTGTCAGCCGGGCGGGCAACGGGAGCAGAATAAAAACCTGCTATTCGAACCAAATAAACAAATTAAGTTGATGCCAATGCGATTTTCGGGACAACTGTAACGCAGGTACTATTGACCTAAGTCCCGCGCCAGAGGGTACAATCCTTCAAACATGCTAAGCACCGATTTGGTCGGTTAATCCCCCAATTTGCTGAAGCAACTACAACTGTAAATGTGAGTTCCAATAAATCGGAATTAAAATAACACGGCCTGTCCCGTTCGCGGGAACGATGTTTAATAGCATTGCTTCAGCTAAGTAAGAGGAATATATAAATAGTGTGTGAATAAGTAGATTTCTTACCCGACTTGAGCAGTTGATAGGCTGTTTCCCGCAACGATGAACGCCCACCCGGTTCTGTATAATTTTATGTATTCCTATGCAGCCATACAATAGCAGGAGTTCATTTACCTTAGCAAACATATGATATCCAGTCTCTTTCTTAAACTCACTGATTATGCCATGTTTCGCAGGTTGTTGTGGAAGCCTGTTTATGAATTGCTGGCTAAGCGTTTCAAATCAAAGGATTGGTCGTTGATGAACTATGGCTATGCACCATCCGCTAATGAACCTTTTTTAGAATTGATGGCTGAGGATGAAATTAATCGTTATCCCATTCAATTGTATTATTACCTGGCTTCAGAAACCAACCTGCAGGGGCTTGAGGTGCTTGAGGTGGGCAGCGGACGCGGAGGGGGTGCCGCATGCATCAAAAAGTATCTCAGACCCAAAAAGATTATAGGGCTAGACATTGCGGTGAATGCCGTTAAAATGGCCAATGAATATTTTGGTTCAGAAGGCATTTCCTTTATAAAGGGAAGCGCCGAAAAACTGCCTTTTGCCGAGGAAAGTTTCGACATTGTGGTCAATGTAGAATCATCACATACCTATGGGTCTGTTCCTCTTTTTTTGTCGGAGGTTAAAAGGGTATTGCGTGCCGGCGGGCACTTGCTGTGTGCGGACATAAGAACGGCCGCTGATATGGAAATATTTAGGCGGCAAATAAATTCATGCGGTCTTAACCTTTTGCGGGAAGAAGACATTAGTGAGAATGTAAAACGTGCCATAGAACTGGAGGAGCCGATAAAACAAAAAAGGATCCTTGATAACATCCCCAAAATGCTGCAAGGTGTATTTAAACAATTTGCCGGCGTAAAGGGCTCTAAAGCTCATGTGCAATTAGAGAGTGGTCAATTAAAGTATTACCGTTTTGTGCTGAGAAAATCGCAGGTGTAGGATAATGCCGTTACGGCTTACTGCCCGTGGCCCGTAAATAATTATTAATGTGCAAGGTTGTCCATTAATGTTGTAAAAGCGGAATAGCGGTTTATGGTACACGGGAGTGACCCCCGCATTAGGCGCATAGGCGTCAACTTAGCGATTTCTTTTTGGGCACAATCAGGAGGATTTTTATTGATCATAGTCCCCGCCGCGGCCTATCGTGTGGACACATTCGAAATGTCTTTTTTGCTCCATAGGAGCATCCTGTTTATAGAAAAATACATGGAAATGTCGGATGTAGGTGCTTCCTGTTTTATAAATTTAGGCGGCTCCTATGGAGCCTCGATGCCCGATTGATGTTATATTCTATAAACAGGTAGCCCCTATGGGGCTATTTTAAGACTATTATTATAGAATCACATTGCTTGATTTCGAATTAAATGCACTGCAAAAGATGTGTCCACACGGTAGCGCCGCGGCGGAACACCCTTATACCGCATATTTTATGGCAGCCTTTTCCGCACAATCTGTCATTTATCGGTTTCTTCCAATCGTAATCAATCTTTTCGCTCCAAACCATTGCCTGGTAAAGGTTTTAGCTAAAATACCGAAGTCTTAAGTTGACGCCAATGCGCATTAGGTGGGACAGGCACGACCTGTCCCGTTCGGGGGAACGATGTTTAATTTTTATTCTGCTGCCTGTTTTATTAAAAAGAAAAAAACAGCGGACAAAAAAATTGTGGAAGTTATTTTTAAAAGGTTACTTACGTATTTTATTCACCTTTTATATTTTTGGTTATGAAAGATTATAATTTTTGTTTTGTTGTGATTGGCTTTGGCACAAAGCCCAGTTATGCTACGGGTGTTGTAAGGATGCTCGACCTTAATCAAACCTATACTAAACTGATAAAGCCGGTATTTGACGAGCTGAATGTAAAATGCCAACGAGCCTGCGATATGAATGTATCCGGGAGCATTGACCAGGTAATGATAAAGGCCATTAATGAATCGGATATTGGGATTTGCGACATTACATGCCTGAATGCAAATGCGCTTTGGGAACTGGGTGTGCGGCATGCTTTAAAAAAATGTCATACTATTTTAATATCCGACTTTGCGCACCTCCGGCCATCGCCACCATTCGATGTCAGCCACCATGTTATACTGGGTTATGAGCATTCTCCCGAAGGAATATCCGATGCCGAGGCATTGCGATTTACCGGCGAATTAAAGAAAGTGGTTACAAACCTGGAGAATAATTTGCTCGATTCCGATAGCCCGGTTCATGATGTATTGTTTCCATCTGCGGGTGCGTTATTTGGTAAGAAGGAAGAACAAGAAACGCTGGAGCCATTTTCATCAATCCTGGAACGTGCCGAAATTGCCAAACGAAAGAAAGATTGGCCCCTTGCCATATCTCTTTTTGAAAAAGCGAAAGAATACATCGAAAAAAATCTGGCTCCTGTAAGTGATCTTCCATTTGTAGAAAGCAGGCGGGCATTGTGTACTTATAAATCAACCCCTAACGATTTATTTGTTTTGGCTGAAGCTATGGCTATTTTAAAAAAACTTAACCCAAAAGAAACAATTAATTCGGAAATCCTGGGATTATGTGGTGCTATTAATAAACGAATTTTTGAAATTAATAATGATCCAAAATACCTGGAGTTAGCTATCTGGCATTACGACCGGGGATTTAGCCAGGGCCAGGATTATTACAATGGTATTAATGCTGCGTTCATGTTGTATAAAAAGGCCGGGCTATTAAAAGCCAGTGATGATGTAGAATGGGAAGATGCAAAAATAGACGCCGATTCTATGCGCAATAAAGTTTTGAAAATTGTACTTTCAAAAGAAGCTGATGCAACATTTAATGAACAAAATGATAACGTCTGGATTTTGTTTACCATTGCTGAGGCGTACAATTATAAAGGCGATGTAGATAAGCAAACAGCTTATGAAGAAAAGGCGAAAATTGCAGCAAATGCAGTAGGTGATACATTTGCCGAAGGAAGTTATGAAGAACAAAAAGCAAAAATTGCAGAAATTAAAAAGATGCTTGAATAAACAATCCTACAGTTGTGGTATGGAATTACTATTAATATTTTCTCCGGTTTTCTACACCTGCCTATGTGAGAAGGATAGAGCATTGTTGAATTGCACCTGTTTGCCTGGTACTGATGGATTTATAAAGTAGCAAGGATATTTTAAATGCCTGATTTTTGAAACAGTACTGTTTCGCCCTAATAGACTAAACCCTGTTTTTTCGTTGCTTGTTGAGCAAATGTTTACGATAAGTTTTTGCTGAAGATATCTGCTGTGCAAGCTGGCAGGACTTTCTAAGATGTAATCATAACCAAATAACGTCTTCGTTCCGGAATATAAGGATTGATTTGCAATCCGTCTCACTTTAGCTATTCCCTTCCTTTCATTTCTGTCCCAATTGTGCTCATTATTATTCTTTCATTGAGAGGCATAATTTTTTTAGAAGTATTTTGACCGACTTTATATTCAGAATTCCCCACAACAAAAACCGTTTGTATGCCTCCAAAAAAAACTGGCAAAAGCCAGCAAGCAAGTGCCAAAATTGATGACCTTGCCGCCAATACCACCGCAGCCGAAAATCAATTTATAACCACCAACCAGGGCGTTCGCTATGGCGACGATCATAACTCGCTAAAGGCCGGAGAAAGAGGCCCCTCCCTACTAGAGGATTTCATCTTTCGTGAAAAAATGACCCACTTCGATCACGAACGTATTCCTGAACGCATTGTGCATGCCCGCGGCGTTGCAGCCCACGGCGTATTTAAATTGTATGAAGACATGAGCCAATTTACCAAGGCAGGTTTTCTAACGGATACCGAAAGAGAAACACCGGTTTTTGTGCGAATCTCAACCGTGGCAGGATCCCGCGGATCTACCGATCTGGCCCGAGATGTGCGGGGCTTTGCTGTAAAATTTTATACCGGGGAAGGAAATTTTGACCTGGTGGGTAATAATATGCCCGTTTTCTTTATACAGGATGCCCAAAAGTTTCCCGACTTTGTTCATGCAGTAAAGCCCGAACCGCACAACGAAATACCGCAGGCGGCTTCGGCACACGATACTTTTTGGGATTTTGTATCATTAAACACTGAAAGTACTCACATGGTATTGTGGGCCATGAGCGACCGCGCCATACCGCGAAGCCTGCGTATGATGGAAGGTTTTGGAGTGCACACTTTCAGATTCATAAATGCCGAAGGTGTGGCATCTTTTGTGAAATTTCATTGGAAACCATTGTTAGGTATGCACCAGGTAGCGTGGGATGAAGCCACCATCATATCGGGAAAGGATGCGGATTTTCATCGCCGCGATTTGTATGAAGCAATAGAAACGGGCAATTTTCCTGAGTGGGAATTGGGCGTGCAAATTATACCTGAAGCCGATGAACATAAATATCCATTTGACCTCCTCGATCCAACAAAACTAATTCCCGAAGAATTAGTGCCGGTGCAACGAATTGGTAAAATGACGCTGAACCGCAATCCCGACAATTTTTTTGCCGAAACAGAGCAGGTGGCCTTTCATGTGGCGCACATTGTGCCGGGTATCGACTTTTCCAACGACCCTTTAATGCAGGGGCGTCTATTTTCTTATACTGATACGCAATTGAGCCGGCTTGGTGGCCCCAATTTTCATGAGATACCCATTAATCGCCCTATTGCACCTCTACACAATAATCAGCGGGATGGCATACACCGAATGACCATCAACAAAGGACAAAGCAGTTATACCCCCAACACAACAGGCGGCGGATGCCCTTTTATGGCAGGTAAAATGGATGGGGGTTTTAGCAGCTATACCGAAAAGATAGATGCGCATAAAGTAAGGGGCCGAAGCAAAAGTTTCTTTGATCATTTTAGCCAGGCGTCCATGTTTTACAACAGCCAGACCGGTCCCGAGAAAATGCACATCATCAACGCCTTTCGCTTTGAACTGGGTAAAGTGGATACAAAGGCAATTCGCGAACGAATGCTTGCAGTACTGAACCAGGTGGATAAGGACCTGGCTGTGCAGGTGGCTTATGGTTTGGGCATGCAGGTGCCATCCACCCCATCTCAACTAAACTTTAGTGTGCCGGCAGATGTGGATCCTGAATCCTACCAACCCTTCAAACAAATGCAAGGACCTGAAAGCTCCGCAGCACTCAGTATGATTGCCAATAGCCCCAAAGGCGACATTCGTACACGAAAAATAGCGGTATTGGTTGCTGATGGAGCAAGGGAGGCGGATATTAATGCATTAAAGAAGGCGTTGAAGGCAGCAGGCGCCATGGCCGAAGTAATTGCTCCACGAGGCGTTTTCAATACCCTTGAAGGCAATACTTTGGAGCCTGACAAAACGTTAAATACTGTTGCCTCGGTCTTATACGATGCGGTGTTTGTGCCAGGCAGTGCGGACAGCGCCGCAGCCCTTGAAATGGAAGATGATGCAGTCGAATTTTTGAACCAGGCTTATAAGCATTGTAAGGCTATCGGCGCCAGCAGCGAGGCTGATGTACTTATTCAATCAACACGTTTTGCCAAAGATTTATCCGGAGCGGATGCTGATGTCAGCAATGGAGTAATCATAGGACAAAATGCAGATGAATTAACCAAATCCTTTGTTGCAGCAATGGGCGAACACCGCTTTTGGCAGCGTGAAAAAATGGTATTAGCGCCGACCAAAAAGCGATAATTGGGGTTGAGTATGACTTAAAGACCCACTGCCTTTGGCGGTGGGTTTTTGCTGCTGCCTTTGCCTGGCAAAAGTTTGTTTGTTTTCAATAGAAGCGTTGGACTGGTATGTAAAAAACACTTTTTCGCCTTGGCCTCTAATCCACCTTTTACCAGGGTGGATTAAATTTTTCGCCACCTCTACATGATGGATTCGGTAAGTGCTATGGGATCAAAGTTTCTCATAGCTATAAATTCAGGACGCGGATTGGGTGTATCCGGAAGTCTGTTGTCTGTTCTGTTATACGTAAGTAAATAGGCATGTCTATCCCAGGGAGACATATTATTTGAAGAAGCATGAAAAATGTTTCCATGAAAAAATAAAACAGTGCCGGCGGCGCCCTTAGCAGCGGTCATTCCCATTTTGCTAACCCATTGCGCAACTGTGTTCTGTTTTAGTGTGTATTTAAGGTCAGACGTTAGGGCGGTGAGGTAAGTAGCGCTATCCACATACTCTTTATACCAGCTATTTTCAAGTTCATGAACGTTTTCGGCTTCATCTACAATGCCTGCTGTGTGAGATTTTGGTATAACCAGCAATGGCCCGTTAAATTCCGTAATTGGGTTCAGAAAGATCATGGCGGTTAGCACATTTGGCTCGGGCATACCATCATCCTGGTGCCAATAGGTATAATCCTGGTGCCACTCCCACCAATCACCCACCATAGCTGCTTTGGTATTGATTTTACTTTGATGTAAATAGATATCCCCGCTAAGCAGTTGAGCCGCTGAATCTACCAATGGTTTGTATCGCGCAGCCTTGTCAAACACCCGGTTGGTAAGATTAGGTGCAAAAAAAGACCGTACCGATCCGCTCTTTTCCAGAATTCTGCGCGGGCAATCTTCTTTTATTACTTCTTGCATTTCTTTTAAGAGTAGATCCACTTCACCTTTGCTAAAAAGATCTTCAACCAATAAAAAGCCCTGTTCCTGAAAAAATAAAACCTGATCGTCAGTTAGTTGCATATAAAAGGATTAAAAAGTTATAAATAAATCGTTTGATAATTGAGTAAACAGGGCTAATTATCAAAATTGGTTTTAATAAGTTTACTATATAGGATGCCGCAACCGCTGCTGATGTTGCACACGAATCGTTTTGGAAAGCGTTTCAAACTGTCGGCCTAAAATTTTCGGCAATTTGAATTTAAGAATAAATGTTTGTACTTAGAACTCTTTCCGAATTGTATACCGTTTGAACCGGGAAAGCCCGCGAAGTACACATTACCAAAGATGTGGGTATTGGTTTATCAGTCCGGAGCAAACTTTGGAGGTTGAATGGTGCCGACACTTACTATGCAAGAATTACTTCCAAAAACGGAGCGGTAAAGGTTATTAAACAGGCAAAGCAGGGTTCAGTACTGCTTCTCAATTTGCCAAAATCAATTTTATCCATTTTATCCATGTCATCTGTGTTCCATACCTGTTTCCCCCCCAAAAAAAAGATGCACTTTTTTGAGTGCATCCCTTCTTTGAAGTAGAAGCGCTGAGTAATGAAGCTATCATCATACTAATTGAAATGGAAGCATGAATAAAGTTTTGTTCTTGAAAGCTGTAAAAGCCGAAGGCTTAACAAGTGTCGTATTCAGTCCGCAAAACAAAACCAATTTATTATTTTTCTTTTTCGTCTTCCCAATCGAGTTGATCTCTCAGCCAACTAATGAACTGTGCTACATACAACAAACGTAACGTGGGCTCCGTATTAGATATGCGCAGCAGGTTGTGATAAACTAATATATTCTCCTTGTCTTTATCATTTAATGCGATAATGGCTTTTAGCAAAAAAAATGATTTGTGATGCAGGGCATGTATCGTTTTATTAAAAGGAAAGGCCATTTCGGCATGGGCCGCTTTTTCAATATGTTCCAACGGGCTAAAATGCAGTTGCTGTAGGGCTGCATAACATGCTATAAAAATTTGAATAACTGTATTGCGCTTGCTTACATTTTCGGCCAGGTAGGCTGTGTTCTCAATAAGCAGCCTTGGGTGTATTGCGGAGAAAATTAAACTGCTTAAATGTGAATTTTGCTTGTGTTTATCCAGTAAACTTATATAGTGTTGCAATTGCGTAATACTATCCCTATGTTCTTCAAAAGATGCCAGGGATGACAAAGATTGAATGACCTGATCTATTTCTGCTTCGCAATTTTCTTCTTCTGCTATCCATTGGTCAAAACCCTTTTCAAATAATTGTAATTGTTTGGTCGTTTTTAAATCAGGATAATCCTTGATTGTGCCAGGTTTCTTGCTATCAAGATGGCGCAGCATTAATTCAGACAAGGCGACAAATTGATCGGATTTTGACCGGTTTTCTTCATCAAAAATATCGTTTAACCAATCTTCATCTATTTCAGCCGCTTGCTCAAAATCCAGGTCACCATCTTCTATTTCGTCTGTATCACCATTATCTTCATCTTCATTAATCATATCTTCCAAAATCGTAAAAGTGTAATTCCCCTTTCCTGCATTTTTGTCAAGCTTTTTTAGAACAGGAGCAAAATTGTAATCCCGCTGTACAATTAGTTCAGGATTGCCATTTTCATCACCCACGGCAATTTCAATGATCGGTATTTTGTCATCGTCCTCTTCCAAAATATACTTCGACAATAAAAATTCTTTGTGAGGTTCAATCTCGAATTCAAGTGCATATTCCAGGCTTGCAAAAATAATATTATGAACCAGGTTATATGTTGTTTCGTCCCATTGGCTGCCTTCACTTTTTAATATTCTATCCAGTTCGTCAGTCTCAACATTAAATAGTACCAAAGTTTCTTTTACACCCAGGCATAACAAATCAACCAGGTATATACCTATGGTAAGATTGCCCGTTACGTGCTTTCTGGCAACAATCACATTGGCAATGCCTGCCGCTTTCCAACCCTTGCTTAGATAGCATTTGTAGATGGGCAGCATTCTGGCTCTTGTTTTTATATATTTTTCGGGTGAAAGCGGTTTTTGCGACATATCGTTTTTCTCTGCAATTATAAGGTGACCGATGCGGAAAGTAAAAGATTTTTTTTGAAGTATCAAAATGCGGAATTGGGTTGCAGCATATTTTGGGCAAAATTCTGTAATGATGAGAACCAGCTTTGTCTTTGCCCTGGACATGGAGTTATAATTTGACGGTTTATACCATTAGGTGCAAAAATTTGGAAAAAACTGCCTGAGTCAGGGCTGATGCAGAAATGGTTGCTACTTATTATGCCACTATGCTTATGCTTTGCATTTACCCGTGACCACATTGAATGTTGTCGAGTTTAAATTCCGGCAAAAGGCCCAGGAAGAGGGCAATGCATTGCAAAATTTATTTATAAGCCCGGCGTGATTTGTCAGCCATCATTAAACTGATTTTTTGATAAATAAATATTATTTGTATATTTAATAGCGGATGGCTAATCGACTATAATCTGGCGATTTATATCTGTTGGACCCTCCTTATCTATTCCAATATGAAATTTGAAAAAGACGTATTTATAAGTTATGCACACCTGGATGATAAACCGCTTGATAATGGCGAAGTAGGCTGGATAACTGAATTTCATAAATTGCTGCAGACCCGGCTTGAGCAAACAATCGGGTACGAATTAAATATTTGGCGCGATGAACGATTAACCGGTAACGAGGTTTTTGGCCCCGAGATTGTGGCGCAATTTCCAAAGCTGAAGATCATGGTTTCCATCATCACACCCCGATATGTTGGTTCAGAATGGTGCAAACGCGAAATGGATGAATTTTATAAGGCGGCAGATTCAAATGGTGGTATCTCCATCGGCAATAAGTCACGCATATTCAAGGTTATTAAAACTCCGGTGGATAAGGAAGACATTGAAAGTCTTCCTTATCAGATACATAGAATATTTGACGAAATACTTGACTATAAATTTTATATTCAGGAACCTGCAACGGGTAAATTTAAAGAGCTGGCCCGCGGTAGCTGGGTAGATAATAAAATTCAGCAAGCCTTTATGGATAAGCTGGATGATGTGGCGCAAGACATTGCCGCGCTGATAAAAAAGCTCGACAAGTCTGAAAACCAGCAGGTCATTCAGCGAAAAATTTACCTGGCCGAAACCTCCTACGATTTGCAAATATACCGCGATAGCCTGGTACGCGAATTACAGGAAGCCGGGTTTACTGTTTTACCCAATAAAAACCTTCCATTAGAAATCCAAAAATATACCCTGGGCGTCCAGGATTTTTTAAACGATAGCGAACTTTCTGTTCACCTGGTAAGTGCTACTAACTACGCGGCAAGGCCCGAAGGGGGAGACGATTCGATTGTGATGATCCAGAATGAAGTAGCGGCCAAAAAAAGCGCGAATGGTACTTTTAATCGAATTATTTGGATACCACCTGTAACTGAAAATGCAAGTACCGATGAAAAAATGATCGCCTTGCAAGACGCCTTTGTGCAAAAATTAAAACATGATACTGAATTGCAGAAAGGAGCAGATATATTGCTGGGCCCGCTGGAAGAATGTAAACAGGCCATTTTTGATACCATTAAAAGAATGGATGAAGAAGAGAAGGCCAGGCAGGATGCATTAAAGGAAGCTGTAGAAAAAGCAAACAGGGTTGCCGGTGCGGGTGCAACTGTTGCGATAGAAAACAAAGGATCTAAGCTGGTTTACCTGGTATGCGACCAGCGCGACCTGGATACTACACGTGCGCTGGAAGATGCTATTTGCGAGAGCGGCAATGAAGTGCTTTTGCCCATTTTTGAAGGAGACATGGCTCAGTTGCGGCAGGCCCATCTTGACAATTTAAAACTTTGCGATGCTGTTATCATATATTATGGTGCGGCCAATTATCGTTGGGCAGGAAGTATAAAAAGCGATTTGTTGCGGCTGCCCGCTTTAAGCAGAACCTCTCCGCTTAAAGAAAAGATCATTTACCTGGCAGGTCCGCCCGATAAGGATAAAGAAACATTTAAAGCAAACGATTTTGTTATAATTAATGGTATGGCTGGTTTTACTCCGGAGTTACTAAACAATTTTTTTCAAAAGCTAAATGAGGAGGCGATATGAGTAGAAGCATCATAAAGCATCATAACAACCCTTTTGTAGGCTTACGTGCTTTTGAAGAAAGCGAGGACTATTTGTTTTTTGGAAGGGGTAAACAAACCAGCGAACTGCTGCATAAATTGAAAGACAGTCGTTTCCTTGCGCTCATTGGGTCATCAGGCAGCGGCAAATCATCGTTGGTTAAGTCGGGGCTGCTGCCCGCCATTTACGGTGGCTTTATGAAAGTGGGCAGCAACTGGCGGGTTGCTACTATGAAGCCCGGCGAAAATCCGATTGGATACCTCACAAAAGTGCTTGCAAAAGATAATGTGCTGTATAACAAAGACGACAAAAAGGATATACCCTACGAGGCCATCATCGAATCAAGTATTAGAAGAAGCGAAAATGGGTTGGTGCAGGTATATAAAGATGCCCACTTGCCGCCCAGCGAAAATCTGCTGATAGTGGTAGACCAGTTTGAAGAATTGTTTCGGTTTAGTAAGTACGAAAAGGAGAATAAGTTGGGACAAAGCGACGCCATGCATTTTATCCAGGTATTGCTCTCCGCGGCTCATCAAAAAAATTGCCCCATCTATGTGCTGCTCACCATGCGTTCCGACTTTTTGGGCGATTGTTCAGAATTTCGGGGGCTGCCGGAAGCTATCAATAATGGTCAGTACCTGGTACCCAGAATGTCTCGCGATGAAATAAGGGAGGCCATAACAGGCCCTGTAGCTGTAAGCCGGGCAACCATCAGCCCGCGGCTGGTTACCCGGCTGTTAAATGACGTGAATAATGACATGGACCAACTGCCGGTTTTGCAACATGCCCTAATGCGTACCTGGGATGCATGGTATGTAAGAAATGAGCCCGATACGCCGATTGATTTTGTGGATTATGATAAAATTGGCACCATGAAGTCGGCCTTATCGCTGCATGCCGATGAGGCTTATGCGGAACTGGTGTCAAAAAACGACCAGCATATATGCGAACTCATGTTTAAGGCACTAACGGATAAGTCGGCCGACATAAGAGGCATACGCAGGCCGAGAAGTGTTATAGACCTTTGCCTGCTTTCTGGCGGCACACAAACAGAAATTAAGAACCTGGTTGAAACTTTCAGACAACCGGGCCGCACCTTTTTAATGCCACCATCATGGGTTGTGCTCGAAGACGTTTCAATCATTGATATTTCGCACGAAAGCCTTATGCGTGTTTGGGTAAGGTTGGTTAGTTGGACAAGCGAAGAGGCACGGAGCGGTGATTTGTATCTGCGTTTGGCAAATTCGGCGCTCCTGTATGAGAAAGGCCAGCGGGGATTACTTAAAGACCCCGAACTAAAAATTGCATTGCAATGGAAAGAAAAAAATATGCCCACGGCAAAATGGGCCGAAGGATTTAAGGCTGACTTTGAACAGACAATGTCGTACCTGGAGGAAAGCCGGCTTGCAGACCTGGAAGAAAAAAAGATAATTGCGCAAAAAGAATCATCGCGCAAGAGGTTGGTAAAAATAATAATTGGATTGTTAGGTGTACTTGTATTTGTTGGGTTCATTATTGCAGCAATATTCAATGTTCAAAAAAATGTAGCAGAAAGCGAAAAGAATAAAGCTGAAATTGAAAGGCAAAAGGCTGACAGTTTAAGGTTGATAGCAGAACAGGCTAAAACCTCTGCTTTTTTGGCAAATGATAAAGCTGAAGTTGCAAAGAAAAGCGCAGATAGCAGCGCAACTATCGCAATTGAACAAAAACAATTAGCCGACAGTGCTGCAAAAGTCGCTATTGAACAAAAAAGGAAGGCTGACAGCAGTTCAAAGGTTGCCAATCAAGAAGAATTTAAAGCGAAAACTGCTAAAAACAATGAAGAATCTTTGAAAAAAGCAGCCATAAACCAGGCATACAAAAATGCACCCAGCGAATATGCCAGGCTCATTCGAGAAGGGCCATTAGATAAGAAATCAATCCTTTCTTCTACGTTCGATTTTAAATTGGTTGCTTATACAGAACACCTTGAAAAATTGGGCAATTTAATAGCAGCTACAAAAGATCAGGATGCTATAACCAAATACGATAACCTGCAGAACAGGCTTTTTTTCAATAACGACTTGTACGAGAAAATATATGCTTGTCTGGAAAATACTACAACTGCCCGCAAATTTGTTTTCGACAAAACCAATATCAGTCAGGGCTTAATATTTCCGGGAGACCTTGACTCCGCCAATTCAAATTTCGAAAAAGTAAACAAAGAATTGCAACAAGCCGGCAAAAGAATTATAAAGATTGTTGAAGATGAAAAAGATGAAAAGGTCATCTGTTCAACAGACGATAATATGCTTTATGTTTTCAGTACTGCAAAAAATACAATAACCCGCGAAAGCGTTATCCCCATGGGCGCAAGGGTTACTGCTGTAGATTACAACAACACGAAAAATATCATTTATTTTGGTTTGGAAAGCGGCAATATTGGTTTTATCAGGTATAACAAAGACAAAAAAAACCAGCCTGTATTTGAAAACGCCCTGGGCACTCCCATTACAGCTTTACAAGTCTTTAATACATTGGTTAATGGCGAAAATAAATATTTCCTTTTAGCCGCCGGAAAGAAGAGTAAAGCGGTTGTTTACGAACTGGATGAAAATTCTTTGGTGCCCGACAAAAAACTTTTAGGCAATTCCTTACCTGAAAAAAACCTTGGTGATGTAACGAATGCAAGGTTTGACGAAAATTCAAAGATGGTATTAATCAGAGTCAGATCGCCCAAATCAGGAAGTGTAAATACTTTTAAATGGAATCCATTTACCGCCATTGCCCTTGAGGTATATAAGAATAACAAAGATGCCGCCGGATACCTCAAACAAACAAAAATTTATTAATGATAGCAATGAAAAATATATTCTTATTTACTATTCTTGCATTAGTAATATTTAATACCCGGTTGTTTGCTCAGTGTACCATTGCCTTAACCTCTGGTTCTGACGCTCAGACCGTTTGTATAAATAATTCCATAACAAACATAACTTACGATACTACTGGTTCAACCGGCGCCGCGATTACCGGGCTGCCAAATGGTGTAACCGGTAACTGGTCCGGAAAGAAGCTTACCATAAGCGGTAACCCGACCCGGAGTGGTACTTTTAATTACGCGGTTACACTTAACGGTTGCGGTACCGTGATGGCTACAGGAACGATAACAGTTCAACCTGCAAATTCTATTGCCTTAACATCTGCAACAGAAACTAATTCACAATCAGTTTGTATAAATGCACCTATTACCAATATCACCTACTCTACTGGTGAAGCAACTGGTGCTACGGTTACCGGTCTGCCTGCCGGTGTCAGCAGCTTCCGGGTTTCAGATGTTTTAACCATTATAGGAACGCCAACCACATCAGGTACGTTTAATTATATTGCCACCGTTACCGGAGGTTGCGGATCGGTGGCTGGAAATATTACCGTAAGACCAAACAATGCGATTACTTTAACTTCCGCAGTCGATACCGATGCGCAAACCGTTTGTAATAATACCCCTATCACCAAAATCACCTACGCCACTACGGGGGCGGCAGGAGCGGTAGTAACAGGGCTGCCTGCCGGAATAAATGGTACATGGTCAGATAATGTATTGACCATAAGTGGATCGCCCACAACGTCTACCGGCATTTTTAGCTACACAATTACCTTGACAGGTGGCTGCGGCATTGTTACAAAAATGGGAAGCGTAACAGTAACGGAAAACAATACGATTGCATTAAAATCAGCAACCAGCACCATTAATCAGCTGGTTTGTGTTAACAAACCCATTACTAATATAACGTATTCAACTACCGGCGCCACCAGTGCAACCATTTCCGGATTGCCACCCGGAGTTAATGGCGCCTGGGCGGCCGATATTGTTACAATCAGCGGCACGCCATCAACAACAACGGCGGCAGGAACCTACAACTATAACGTTTCCCTGAACGGTGGGTGCGGAAACATAACTGCCACTGGCACTATTACAATCCAATCTGCCAATAATGTTTCCCTCATCTCCGGCGCTGGCAGCGATCAACCAGTGGTTTGTATTAATTTTCCCATTAGCAATATATCCTATTCCACCACCGGCGCTACCGGAGCAACATTTTCAGGTTTGCCTGCAGGGGTTAATGGGTTTTGGGTTAATAGTACAGTAACCATTACTGGCACGCCTTCAGTCGCAGGCACATTTATTTATACAATAACACTAACAGGTGGTTGCGATCAGGTGACCGCGAACGGAAGCTTTACTGTAAAGCCCGCCAATACCCTAAGCTTACCATCCGCAGTAGCAACAAATGCACAGTCTTTGTGTATTAATACGCCCATTAAAAACATAACCTATAATACCAAAGGCGCGACTGGCGCCACCGTGACCGGTTTACCTAACGGTGTTACCGGTAAGTGGGAAAACAATGTAATTACCATAAGCGGTACACCAACAGCATCGGTTGGCAGGTTTACCTATGCAATCACCTTAACCGGCGGTTGCGGCATGGTAACAGATACAGGAAGCATAACAGTGATAGTTGCCAATACCATTAATCTTACCTCGGCAGCCGGCACCAACGCCCAATCGGTGTGTGTCAATACACCCATAACGCCTATAATCTATATAACCGCGGGGGCGACGAACGCGACCGTTACCGGTTTGCCGGATGGAATTACCGGAAATTGGGCGAATGATGCTTTTACTATCAGCGGCACGCCAATAGTACAAGGCACTTTTAAATATATGATAGTGCTGACAGGAGGTTGTGGAACTGTTCAGGATTCAGGGTTCATAAATGTGATACTCAATAATACAATTTCAAGCCCGCAAAACGCCATCCAATCGGTTTGTATCGATTCTTCAATCAGCGAAATAATTTACAATATCGGCGGGGCAACGGGAGCTTCAGTATCCGGACTTCCGGCCGGTGTGAGAGGCACATGGGAAAATAATATTTTTAGAATCAGCGGCTCGCCAATACAATTAGGCACTTTTAATTATACGGTCACTTCATCCGGAGGTTGCGGAACAGTTACTAAAACCGGATCCCTGTTGGTTACCAATGCAAACTCCATTAATTTAACCTCAGGCATGGGCTCTAACGCCCAAACCATTTGTGCAAAGTCATTCATCACTCCAATAACCTACAGAACTACAGGCGCCATTAATGCCACACCCGGTACCTTACCGCCCGGCGTTACCGGAAAATGGGAAGATAGTGTTTTTACGATCAGTGGCGCGCCCACCACGGCAGGCAGTTATCCTTTTATAGTGACCTTAATAGGTGGCTGCGGAAATCTGACAGCAACGGGAATGATTACCGTTAATCCTTTGCCCAATGCAAACGCTCAACCATTTAATCAAACAATATGCAGCGGATCGGCCATTCGCAACATTATAATCACCGGCGATGTACCCAATACCGTATTTAATTGGAAAAGAAATAACACAAGTATAATATCGGGCATTTCGGACAGCGGTACCAGTAACAGCATCAGCGGTGTACTGACTAACCCGGCTGATCCCGTTACTGTTACTTTTACCATCACGCCAACATACACCAATAATCAGTTGACCTGCACGGGCACGGCTATCACACCAAAAGTGGAGGTTATACCAAAACCAAATTTTACTTCGGCCTCTATATCGTCCCAAACGGTATGCAGCGGTTCAGCCATCAAGCCTATTTTGTTCAGCAGTAATTTACCGGGAACCGGTTTTGATTGGAAAAGAAACAATTTAGTCTCTGTTTCCGGTCTCCCCGAGAGAGGTGAAGGAAATATCAGCGGTACATTAGTTAACACGACAAATGTTCCCGTTACAGTTACTTTCACTATTACGCCCTTCTATCTCAATATTGTTACTTGCGAAGGGTTCCCGTTTCTGGTAACCGTAGTGGTAAACCCGGCGCCAAACGCCTCAGCTACACCTCTGTCTCAAACCATTTGCAGCGGCCTGCCTGTTGAAACTATTTTGCTGACAGGTACGCCAGGGTCGATATTTAACTGGACAAGGGATAGCACTTTGGCCGCCACTGGCATAGGATCCGATGGCGCCGGCAATATCAACGGTACGCTGTCAAATACAACAAATGCCCCGGTAACCACCACTTTTACCATCACCCCCCGCTATGTAAATAATGCGGTAACCTGTATTGGACCGCCTATTTCAGCTACGGTAGCGGTAAACCCCATCCCCAACGTATCTCCTATAGCGGCGCAAACCATTTGCAGCGGATCTTCCATAGACTCAATTATTTTAAATGGAAATGTACCAAACACAATTTTTAACTGGACACGCGATAATACATCAACCATTATTGGTATTGATAGTAGTAGTTCAGGCAATATCAGTGGTAAATTGAATAATTCAACAAACGGCCCGGTAACTGTTAACTTTACTATTACACCAGCCTTTTTCAATGCAGATAAAACGTGTTCTGGAATGCCAATAACCACCACTGTAATTGTAAAC